>CAJODF010000030.1 GCA_905233555.1 uncultured Prevotella sp.
ATCCTTGAAAGGCCGATAAATAAAGGCGTTTTGGGAGATTTCAGCGTTTGTTTCCGGTTCTGAAGGTCTTGGGTTTGAATCCCAACGGGATCACAACCAAGTAATTTGTGAAGTTTTTCTCTGTCTTCTGAGATGTTTACAAATTAGGGCCAGCATCGACATGGATACTGACCCCTTTATTCTTTTATTAATAAATAGCATGAAAGTTATTAATAATTAGCAAGAAAGTTATTAATAAATGGTATGAGTCTATCACGTAAAGCTTCGTAGGAACCTCTCTTTCCGACAGGCTGTCCGGAGGAAATTGTAACGTACTTTTGACAAGCATCACCTTATTAATATAATTAATTGGGCGATTATTTGGCGGTCTCGACAAAAAAGTGTAACTTTGCACCCCAGTAATCAACACATTATAACTTTTATGTCAAGCAACAACACCGTCGTAAGATCAAGGGGATCCGCGAGTCAAAGAATCTCTCCATCGAGGAGATCGCAGAACGTAGTGGTCTGACAGCAGACCAAATTATTTCGATTGAGAATGACCAGAACCTGCCCTCGTTAGGGCCGCTGATCAAAATAGCCCGTGCACTGGGTGTGCGACTGGGTACGTTTATGGACGACAATGACGCCCTGGGTCCAGTCATCACTCGTGCCAAGGACCGCGAGGCCGACAGCAGCATCAGTTTCTCGAATGGTGCCACCGATGCCCGCAAGCATATGGAGTATCATCCGTTGGCCCAGCAGAAGGCCGGTCGCCACATGGAACCGTTTATCATCGACATCAACCCCGAGGAGAGCCCTGAATTCCAACTTTCGGCTCACGAGGGTGAGGAGTTTATCTACGTGATGCAGGGCGAGGTGGAGATTGTCTATGGCAAGGATACCTATACGCTCCACGAGGGTGACAGCATCTTCTACGACTCCATCGTGAAGCACCACGTACACGGTGCTCCTGGCAAGAGTGCAAAAATCTTAGCAGTTGTCTATATCCCCTTCTAAGTATGAGCAACGTAAAATTAGATATGGCGGGCAGGCCATTGCCCGATAGAACCTATCCTGCTGAGACCGGATCGGAGGGATATAAGTTGTGGGAACGGACATTAGGAGAATGGCTCGAATACTGGGCTGAGACCACACCTGACAAGGAATATATCGTTTATTCCGACCGCAACCTGAGATTTACTTGGAGTAAGTTCAACGAGCGTGTCGATAATCTGGCCAAGGGTCTGATATCCATCGGTGTAAAACGCGGCTCGAATGTCGGCATTTGGGCTACCAACGTGCCCGACTGGTTGACATTCCTCTATGCGACTGCCAAGATCGGTGCCGTGCTGGTAACGGTGAACACCAACTACAAGCAGAATGAGTTGGAGTATCTGTGCAAGGACTCGGATATGGAGGTGCTCTGCATCACCGACGGCACATGGGACTGTAACTACGTCGATATGACCTACACGATGCTGCCCGAGTTGAAGACCTGCGAGCGCGGACACCTGAACAGCGAGCGATTCCCCTACCTGAAAAACGTCGTCTATATAGGTATGGAGAAATACCGTGGTATGTACAACACCGCCGAATTGCTGCTGCTGGGACAAAATATCGAGGACGAGACACTGAACGAGATGAAGAAGCAGGTGAGTTGCTACGACGTGTGCAACATGCAATATACGAGCGGTACCACCGGATTCCCCAAGGGTGTCATGCTGACTCACTTCGGTATCTCGAACGATGGTTATTTTACTGGCGAGAACATGGGATTCACACAGGATGACAAACTCTGCGTGTGCGTACCTTTGTTCCACTGCTTCGGCGTCGTGCTGGCTACGATGAACTGTCTGACGCACGGCTGTACGGAGGTGATGGTCGAGAAGTTCGACCCCCTCGTGGTGCTGGCCTCTATCCATAAGGAGCGTTGTACGGCTGTCTATGGCGTACCTACGATGTTTATCGCCGAGTTGAACCACCCGATGTTCGACATGTTCGACCTGACTTGTCTGCGTACGGGTATCATGGCTGGTAGCCTGTGCCCGATTGAACTGATGAAGCAGGTGAGCGAGAAGATGTATATGACCATCACCAGCGTCTATGGACTGACAGAGTCGTCGCCAGGTATGACGCAGACCTGCTTGAACGACACCTTCGAGCAGCGCTGTACGACGGTCGGTCGCGACTTCCCGTTTGTCGATGTAAAGGTGCTCGACCCAGAGACTGGCGAGGAATGCCCCGTCGGCGTACAGGGTGAGATGTGCTGTAAGGGCTTCAACGTAATGAAGGGCTACTATAAGAACCCTGAGGCCACAGAAGAGGTCATCGACAAGAACGGTTATCTGCATTCAGGCGACCTGGGTGTGAAGGACGAAGAGGGATTCTACAAGATTACAGGTCGTATCAAGGATATGATTATCCGAGGCGGTGAGAATATCTATCCGCGTGAGATTGAGGAATTCCTTTACCACATGCCCGGCATCCGCGATGTACAGGTGGCTGCCGTTCCTTCGAAGAAATACGGCGAGGCCGTAGGTGCCTTCATCATCCTCGAGGAGGGCGCACAGATGACTGCCGAAGACGTACAATTGTTCTGTCGTGGCAAGATCGCCCGCTACAAGATTCCGAAGTACGTATTCTTCATCGACCAGTTCCCACTGACGGGCTCAGGCAAGATCCAGAAGTTCAAACTCAAGGAGATGAGTCTGGAACTCTGCAAGCAACAGGGCATAGAAGTGATTTAACACCAACAACAATATGGATATTACTGAAAGGTTTTTGAATTACACCAAATTCGACACGCAGTCGGCTGACGACAGCGAGAGCGTGCCAAGTACCCCGAAACAACTGGTCTTCGCAGAGTACCTGAAAAAGGAACTCGAGAGCGAAGGACTGGAAGACGTGGAACTCGACGAGAAGGGTTATCTCTATGCGACCCTCCCCTCGAACATCAAAGAGAAGGTGCCTACCATCGGCTTCATCTCCCACTACGACACCAGTCCCGACTGCAGCGGGGCCGACATCAAGCCTCAAATCATCCGCAACTACAATGGTGGCGAGATCCTGCTCTCTGAAGGCATCGTCAGCAGTCCGAAGAAATTCCCTGAATTGCTGCATCACAGAGGCGAAGACCTGATCGTGACCGATGGTCACACGCTGTTGGGCGCCGACGACAAGGCGGGTATTGCAGAGATTGTGCAGGCCATGTGCTATCTGCGCGACCACAAGGAGATCCGTCACGGTGACATCCGTATCGCCTTCAACCCCGACGAGGAGATCGGCATGGGTGCCCACCACTTCGACGTGGAAAAATTCGGTTGCGAATGGGCCTACACGATGGATGGCGGTGACGTGGGTGAACTGGAATTCGAGAACTTCAATGCCGCCTCGGCCAAGATCACCATCAAGGGTATCAGCGTACACCCGGGCTACGCAAAGGGTAAGATGGTGAATGCCAACGCCCTCGCTGCGGAGTTTGCCAAGATGCTACCCGCCGACGAGACACCAGAGACCACGGAAGGCTATCAGGGATTCTATCACCTGCTGGGCATCCAGTCGAACATCGAGGAGGCCAAACTCAGTTACATCATCCGCGACCACGACCGCGATCTCTTCGAAGACCGTAAGCGTTTCATCCAGCGCTGTGCCGACCAGATGAATGAGAAATACGGTGAAGGAACCGTCGTCTGCGACGTGAAGGACCAATATTATAACATGAAGGAGAAGATCGACCCGCAGATGCACGTCATCGATATTGTGCTACACGCCATGCAGGCCTGCGAGGTGGCTCCGAAGGTACGTCCCATCCGTGGCGGCACCGACGGTGCACAACTCTCTTTCAAGGGTCTCCCCTGCCCCAACATCTTCGCCGGAGGTGTCAACTTCCACGGACCCTACGAGTTCGTTTCCATCCAGTCGATGGAGAAGGCCATGCAGGTCGTCGTCAAGATATGCGAAATAGTAGCCGACTTTAATAACTAAAGAATTATGGGAGAAGTTCCAGCATTGGTAACCGATCTGGCGTTGATACTGGTTGTTGCAGGTATCGTCACGCTGTTGTTCAAAAAACTCAAGCAGCCACTGGTGTTAGGCTATGTGGTGGCCGGTTTCCTGGTAAGTCCGCACATGCCCTATACGGCATCTGTCGTCGATTCAGCGAGTATCCATCTGTGGTCCGACCTCGGTGTGATGTTCCTGCTGTTCTCGCTGGGACTTGACTTCTCATTCAAGAAAATCCTGAAGATGGGCGCCTCGCCGATCATCACCACGTGTACCATCATCTTCTGTATGATGATGCTGGGTATCATCGTGGGTCACCTCTTCGGATGGGGTAAGATGGACTGCATCTTCTTGGGCGGTATGCTCGCCATGTCATCGACGACCATTATCTATAAGGCCTTCGACGACCTGGGACTCCGACAGCAGCAGTTTGCCGGACGCGTGATGAGCGTGCTGATTCTCGAAGACATCCTCGCCATCGTCATGATGGTGCTGCTGAGTGCCATCGCCAGCGGTAAGGAATTGGGTGGAGGTGAGATGCTGGGCAGCGTCTGGCAGATCGTGTTCTTCCTCGTGCTCTGGCTCGTGGTGGGCATCTTCGCCGTTCCGCTGTTCCTGCGTCGCGTCAGATACCTCATCAACAACGAGGTGCTGCTCATCGTATCACTAGGTATGTGCTGCGCCATGGCGGTCTTCTCCACCAAGGTGGGATTCTCGTCGGCCTTCGGTGCCTTCATCATGGGTAGCATCCTGGCAGAGACCATCGAGGCTGAAAAGATCATCAAACTCGTAGAGCCGGTGAAGAACCTCTTCGGTGCCATCTTCTTCGTGTCGGTGGGTATGCTCGTCGATCCGAATATCCTGGTGGAATACGCCCTGCCGATCTTCGTACTTGTCATGACCATCCTCGTGGGACAGGCCCTCTTAGGCACCTTCTCGTTCATGTTGGGAGGCGAAAGCCTGAAGTCAGCCATCCGCTGTGGATTCGCCATGGCTCAGATCGGTGAGTTCTCGTTCATCATCGCCTCGCTGGGTCTCTCGCTCGGTGTCATCGGCGACTTCCTCTATCCGGTCGTGGTGGCCGTATCCGTTATTACCACATTCCTCACACCTTACATGATACGGCTTGCCACACCGGCTTATACGCATCTTGAGAAGCATCTGCCCAACAAACTCATCCAGTCGATGAACCACCTGTCGATGAACCAGACGGGGGCCCACGGGGGCAGCTTGTGGAAGCAGTTGCTGAGGCAGATGGCGATGAACACCTTCGTCTATTCCATACTCACCACGGCCGTCATCGCACTGATGTTCACTTTCGTGCTGCCGTTCATGCAACGACTGCTGCCAGGCGACGATCTGCGCGTCTATGCCAACGCCATTACGGGTCTGCTCACGGTGCTGTTCATCTCACCCTTCCTCCGCGCAATGGTGATGAAGAAGAACAAGAGCGAGGAGTGGAAAGCTCTATGGGCAGAGAGCAACCGCAACCGTCTGCCGCTCATCTTTACGATTCTCGTGCGCGTCATCATCGCCGTCGCATTCATTTTCTACATCTGTCACTTCCTGACACACTTTGCCAATGCGCTCATCATCACCATCGGCTTCATCGCCGTAGGACTCATCGTCCTGTCGCGCTTTGTCAAGAAAAGGAGTATCTCACTCGAGCGCCTCTTCATTCTCAACCTGCGCAGTCGTGACATCGAGGCCCAGGTGCTCGGCAAGAAGCGTCCCCTCTACGAGGGCAAACTGCTCGACCGCGATATCCACATCGCCGACTTCGAGATACCCAGCAACAGCGGGTGGATGGGACAGACGCTGAAGCAACTCAACTTAGGACAGAAATACGGCGTACACGTCAGCAGCATCCTGCGCGGCGGCTGGCGCCTGAACATCCCCGACGGCGACTACATCATCTTCCCGAACGACGTGCTGCAGGTCATTGGTAGCGACACACAGTTCTCCGCCTTCCGCGAGGCCTTGGACAAGAGTCTTATCGGCGAGGATCCCGACTTGGAGAGCCGTGAGATGAAGTTGCGCCAGATGATTATCGGCAGCGACAGCCCGTTCATCGGCAAGACCCTTATCGAGAGCAAGATTCGCGACCTCTACAGTTGTATGGTCGTCGGCTTGGAAGAGGGAAAGGAAAGCCTTTCACCCTTCAAGCCCAATCGTAAGTTCGAGGAGGGCGACATCATCTGGGTCGTCGGCGAGGAAGAATCCCTCGACCAACTCCTGCAACTCTAAATCTTAGGATTTAGCCCATCACCCATTTTACCAGTAGCATCACTACTGGTATGGTAACGACTGTGATGCCGATGATGTCGATGATAACGCCCGACTTGATCATCTTCGTGATAGGCACGTAGCCCGACGCATAGACGATGGCGTTCGGCGGGGTCGATACGGGCATCATGAATCCCAGCGACGATGACAGCGCGATACCGATGGCCACGGGGATGGGACTGAAGCCCAGCGACAGCGCCGCACCGATGGCAATGGGCGCGATAAGGTTGGTCGAGGCCGTATGCGACGTCAATTCCGACAATATCAGGGCTGCCACACAGAACACACCCACGAAGACCCACTCCGACGGATGACCGCCCAGGAATTCCTTGATACCGGTGCCGATCCATGCCGACAGACCCGTGGTGTACATCAAGGCACCCATGGCCAGACCGCCGCCGAAGAGCAGCAGTGTACCCCACTCGATGCCCTCTACGCCGTCCTTCCAACTCAATGCCATCTCACCTTTCTTCGTATCGCCAGGCAGGAAGAACAACAACAGTCCGCCCACCATAGCCGCAATAGCCTCAGGGAAGTGACTGTCGTAGAACTTCATCACGTCCGAATGAGCACCATAGACAATGCTCAGCACGCTGGGCGCCACCCACAACACGAAGGCCACGCTAAAGGCAAGGATCGTGTTCTTCTGCGCCACAGTCCACTTGCCCAGCGAGTTGACATAATTACGGATAAACTCACGCGCACCCTCAATATGCTTCACGTCGGCCGGGAACATCCGCCACAGCACCACGTAAGCAAGCACGAAATAGCACACCATCGCCACGATACCCCAGATCATCCATTGGAAAAACGATACCGTCGGTGCATCAGGAGCCAACTGGTCCAGGAAACCCAACATGATGATGTTCGGCGGTGTACCGATGGGCGTCATCACGCCACCGATGCTACAGGCGTAGGCCGTCATCAGCATCAGTCCCGTGGCGTACTTATAGTTCGCCAGGTCGATGGTTTTGCCGTTCGCAGCCATCATCTCACGGATGGCCTCCAGCAGTCCCAGCGATATGGGGAACATCATCGCCGCCGTAGCCGTATTGCTGATCCATCCCGAACAGAGCATACACGCCAGTCCGATGGCCAGGAAGATCTTTCGCGGTGAGTCGCCCACCCACTTCATCGACATGATGCCGTAGGCGATGCGCTTGTCCAGTCCGTTCACCATCATACCCTTCGCCAACAGGAAACCGCCCAGGAACAAGAATATCATCGGGTTGGCAAACTGTTCGAAGGCATCCTTCATCGACGCGATACCTAATACGACGCACAACGTCGGCCCCAACAGCGACGTCACGGGTATCGCCACAGGCTCTGTTATCCACCAGATGGCCACCAGCGACATCACCGCCAGCATGTGGTGAGCCGACTCCGAGATACCCTCGATGGGCATCAGCCAAATCACAATGGCACACAACGGACCCAGCACGGCGCCCGTCATCTTACGCAACTGCTCAAAGTTTTTTTTCTCATTCATAGTTTGTTCTCATCATTGTCTTATTAATACCACTGCACGGCATTGCTGTAACTGCTGCGCTTGTCGTATTTCAGGGCATCGGTCAGCGTGGCGGCGTTACAGCGGAAAGAGAAGTCGTAACTGGTATAAGGCGCCAGCGTCACCCTACACGTCATATTGAAGCAGTGCAGGTCGCGCGAGAGCGATGCCGTCGTCATCGAAATCTTGTGGTTGTCGAAGTCGTAACCGGAAGAGAAGTTGATGTTCCAACCGTCGCTCAGGCGGATATTGCCGCTGATGTTCAGATTCTGGCTGAAGACGTAGGGATAGCGCATCTTATCATAATTGAAGTTAGAGTTGCCCTCGCGCATCGAGATACCGTAGCCGACGGTGATCGACCAAGGCATCGAGAACGTCATATAGCCGTCCTCGTCGGTGTCGGCCTTTTCCTTGTCTTTCTTGGCACCGTTCTTGGCCTTCTCCATATCCTTGTCGATGTTGGTCTCCACCTCGTTGTCCCACTCATCGTCGTCTTCATCGTCGTCTTTCTTCTTGCCCTTGTCATCGACCTTCTCGCCGCGTAGACGCTTAATGAAGTTCATGATCTTATTGTTGTCGAGGGTATAGGAGAGGTTCTGCGACATACCCTGGAAACGACCGATTCGGCCCTGTCCCCAGTAGGTGGTGTGCTCACTGAGGCGCGGTGTAGCACCGACGCTGTCGGCCTCATAGACGTACGAGGCAAAGATGGCGTTGAGGTTGAACGTATAACGCTTCGAGAGTTTCAGGCGCAGACGAGTGTTGAGGTCGCTCAACGGACGGATCTTCGCCGCCATATTATAACTCATCGAGAAGCCGAGTTCGTCGATCAGGGACACTTTCTTCAGCGAGTCGTCCTTGTTCCGAATCTTCATTTCGATATTGTTGCCGATATCGATGTTGATGCTACCCGACATGCCCTTTGCGGGAGCCGACACACCACCTACATTATAAGGTGAGTACTCCACCAGCGACACATTGCCCTTGGCATCGGTCTTCTGATAGGTCTCGTAGTAGCCGTAGCGTGAGGCACCGAAGTCGGGGTGATAAGAGAAACTGACCTTCGGCGTGAAGACGTGACGGATACGGTCGATCTTATCACCGAAGATTTTGCGACTGGGAATCCAGTAACCGTAGAGTTTCGTGGAGAGCGACATGCTCAGATCCCAGTTATAGACGTTGTAGAAGCCAGTGATAGTGTCGGTGACCTCCTGTTGGTTGACTTCATCCCAATGCTTCGACTGCTTGATGAACGATGTCTGGTCAGAAAAAATGAACGAGGGATTGATGCTCAGATAACCAAAGGCCGTGAAACTGGCCTGAACGGGGATTGAATGGCGCATATAGTTCTGCCAGTCCTTGGTGAAACTGGAGTGCAGCAGTTGGTCCTCCTTGGTCTTGATACGGTTGTTGAACGTACCTGTATAACTCAAATTGATCTTCTCGTACCAACGCTCCTCGCCCGCGGCCTTCTTACGCTTGAAGGGGTAGAACCGCGCCAGCGAGAGACTCAGGTTAGGCAGCGTCATCTCGATGATCGAGTCGCGCATGTTCTGCGCCAAGTCAACCTGGGTGCTCAGCGTCAGTCCGATACTGGAGAACCGGGTGCTCCAGTTGACCGATGAGGTACGCGTGGTCTGCGTCATGGCCTGGGGATTGTACATCGACGTGAGGTTGTTTCTCTCAAAACTCTCCGAGGCGTAGTTCACACTGGCCGTCAACGTACTGAAGGGGTTGGCCTTCGAATCCTGCGAGTGGCGCCACTGCAGTTTGAAACTGGTCCGTTTCTCGTAGTCATCCATGTTCTTCTCACCGGTAACGGTATTCTGGAAGTTGAAGTAGAACGAGCCACTGTACTTATAGCGCCGTCTGTAGTTCGACGCGGCAGAGAGACCCCACGAGCCCTTAGTATAGATCTCACCCAGAAGTTTCAGGTCCATCTTGTCGCCCAAGGCGAAATAGTAGCCGCCATCGCGCAGGTAGAAGCCGCGCGACATCTCGTCGCCGTAGGTCGGCATGATGAAACCGCTGGAATAACTTCTGGTGAAGGGGAAGAAACCATAGGGGATCGCCAGGGGCAGCGGCACGTCGGCCACCACCAGATAGGCCGGACCGAACACCACATCCTTACCCGGGCGCACCTTGGCCCGCGACATGGCGATATAGAAGTCGGGATGGGGATCGTCGCAGGTGGTGTAGCGACCGTGTTCGAGGTACATCTCACCGTTGGCACCGCGCTTGGAGTGCTCACTGGTCAGGTAACCGTCTTCCTGCTGCGTATAGACATCCGTAATAAAACCTTTCTTGGTCTTGAAGTTGAACATCATCTCCGTCTGCTCATACTGGTCGCTGCCCATCTTGAAGACGGGCGTGCCCGTGAGTTGCTGCGTGGTGGAGTCCATCTTACCGGTGGCATAGACCACATTGCTGTCGAGATTCATGTGGATGTTCTCACTCGCCAGATCCATGTTTGTGTATTTCACTTTCGAGTTACCGTAGAGATGGGCGGTAGCGTTGGCGGCATCGTAGGTCAGCGAGTCGTCGGCAGAGTACTCTACGGGTGCATCGATACCGTTCTTGCGGTGCTTGTTGATGCTGTCGCGTGCCAACGAGTCGTCGATGGCCTTGTTGTGCTTATAGATGGCCAGTTCGATGGAGTCCATCGTCGTGGTGTCGCGCTTGATCTTGATGGCCGACTCGGCGCCTGCGGGAACGATGGTGTCCTGAGGTACTTCATCCTCAGCAACCAAATCCTCTGCCGCCTTGCTATCGATGGTGTCGGCCTCGTTGGTCCCGTTGGCCACGCCGATGCTGTCGAGCAGTGCCGGGAGTGTCATGGAATCGGGTGCTATCGCGGGTGTCTTGATCTCCGGCAACGACACCACCCTACCCGACTGCGCCACCTTGGGCAGCTTCCCCGGAGGCAGTGTAGAGGTTGAACACGCCATCATCAAAATGATGGCGCAGAGTATCGAAAGCGTGACCGATTTCTGTTTCACGGATGCAAAGGTACAACAAAAGAAGTGAAAAGTGAAAAGTGAGGAGTGAAAAGTTGCTGCGCCTTGTTTTCTTTTAACTATTCACTTTTAACTTTTAACTTTTCACTTCTCACTTTTCACTTCTTATTCAAACCGTGTTGCCCATTCGAGGAAGCGGTTGACGCCCTCCTGACCGAACTTTTCCAGACTCTGGGCAGCCTCTACCACGGTGCGCTCACGCTCGGGATGCGTCTTCGAATAGAACTTATCGGCATAGCAGACCACCTGTTCTTCCAGGGCCTCGGGCTCGAATTGGCCGTCCAAGGGCAAAGGCAACTGCTGGCGCTCTATCTGTTCACGGCTCAGACCGGTGCCCGTGTGCCGTTCACAGACCAGCGCATGACGCTTCCAGCCTTCCTCGCGCAAGATCTGACCGCCGATGAATCCGTGACGGATATAGGGCTCCTTACCGAAGCACTGGATACTGGGCGCATCGCAGCGGAAGATGCCGATATCGTGCAACATGGCGGCTTCCTCCAGAAACTCCTCGTCAAGTCGCAACTCAGGATGGGCCTTGGCAATCTTCAAGCAGCGGTCGGCCACCTGACGGGAGTGTATTAGCAATATCCGTCGGAGTTCATTCTCCGACGGATAATATTTATCGATAATGCTCTGATAGTCCATTATGCCTCGCGCTCAATCCATGCGATCGTGTCGCCCTGACGGATTTTCTGTCCGGGCTTCACACTGATATCCACCAGTTTACCACCGAGGGCAGCGGGTATCTCGACGATCTCGCCCCACTTGGTCTGTAAGTAGCAGAAGATATCACCTTCCTTGTACTTCTGACCGATAAACGGCTCGATGCAGGCAGCGGGTACACCCTCGCCACCGAAACTCCACACGAGCTGGCCGTCCAACGGACTCTTCACGGCATCGGCCTTCGCGTGCTTCAGCGCGTCAATCTCCTCCTGCGAAATCTTCTTGCCGCCACCGAGTTTGGCATCCTTCGCCTTCTGCAGGTCGGCCAGGAACTGCTTCTTGGCCTGTCCGCTCTTAAAGGCACGGTACTGTTCGGGGTGCATACCCAGTTCGAAGAGTTCCTCGTCGTCGGGACCGTACTCCCAACCGTTCTCGTCCATCTCCTTGCGGAAACCGTCGAGGGCGTTGTCGAGCAACGTGTGCGGATCGACATCGGTAAACTGGCGGTTCTGCTTCTGGGCCAGTTCCACGAGCACCGGATCGATGGTGCCGGGAATCTTTCCTGACTTGCCGAGGATCATGCCCCACATGGCATCGTCCATCATCACGAAACGGCCCTTGCCCTGTTCGATGGTGAGCAGGTTCATCAGGGCGATGTTCTTCACATACTGTGAGAACGGTGTCACCAGTGGGGGATAGCCCACGCGCGGCCACACGTACTCTACCTCGTTGAAGAGTTTCACCAGCATGTCGTCCATCGTCAACTCAGCCTCGCCCTTCTGGACGCGCAGTTTGTTGATCATGGTCTGGATACCGCCGAGGTCAGCCATCATCGAACCCATCATACCGCCAGGCAGTCCGCAGCCTAAGAGCAGCGACGACATGTGCTTGTTGGCAGGATTGATGAAGTAGCCCAACCAGTCGTCGATGAACTCCTGTGTGAGCGTACGGGCCTGCATATAGGCATTCATATTCAGTTCTGCCACCTCGAAGCCTTCGTTCTTGAGCATCGACTGCACAGAGATGATATCCGGATGCACCTTACCCCATGAGAGCGGCTCGATGGCGGTATCGATGATGTCGGCACCATTATTACAAACTTCGAGGATAGAGGCCATCGACAGTCCGGGACCTGAGTGACCGTGATACTGGATGATGATGTCGGGATGCTTGGTCTTGATGGCCTTCGTCAGCGCACCCAGCATGGCGGGCTGTCCGATACCGGCCATATCCTTCAGACAGATCTCCTCGGCACCGGCGGCAATCACCTCGTCGGCGATGGCGGCATAGTAATCGACGGTATGTACGGGCGAGGTGGTGATACACAGCGTAGCCTGCGGCGTCATACCACCCTCCTTGGCCCACTTGATGCTGGGGATGATGTTACGCGTGTCGTTCAAACCGCAGAAGATACGGGTGATATCGACACCCTGGGCGTGCTTCACCTTATACATCAGGGCGCGCACATCGTCGGGCACGGGGTACATACGCAGGGCGTTCAGACCACGGTCGAGCATGTGTGTCTTGATGCCCACCTCGTTGAACGGCTTACAAAAGGCTCTCACGGCAAGGTTCGGGTTCTCACCTGCCATCAGGTTCACCTGCTCGAAGGCACCGCCGTTGGTTTCCACGCGGGCGAAGCAACCCATGTCGATAATCACTGGCGCGATGCGCTCTAACTGGTCCTTACGAGGCTGGAACTTACCTGAGCTCTGCCACATGTCTCTATAGACGAGACTGAACTGAATCTTCTTTTTCATATATTTTCTGTTAGTTTTCTATTTACAGTCCACAAAAATAGATAATTTTTTTCAAATAATCATCGTAAGTGGCTACTTTTTTTGATATTTTGACTATCTTTGCCCCCAAATCACCCAAAAAGCGTATGAAACAGACCTTGTTTTTGATGATTCTTGTGGCAATATTGACGACAGCATGCCAGTCAGGAACGACCCCGTCGGCACAAGAAATAACAGCTTACAATGAGGAGGAGCCACTGCCCGGCGACTCCACCGTCTATGGACTCGCCTGCGAGGGCTGCACAGACTCCCTCCTCGTGTTCCTGCCCTTCTCGGGCGGCGACCCCGACACCATCGACATCCTCAATGCCCGTGTGCAGCGCCGCGTGTTCGGACGCCCTGACATCGGCGACATAGTGGCGGTTGTCCTGAATGCCCACAACAAGTCGGAGGCGGATATCGTGATCAACATCGACCGTCTGAAAGGCGAGTGGTGCTACATCGTGCATCCCCGTCTGCGCCCCCGTGCCGGCGTCTCGGCCGACAGCATCGTACAACTGCCCGCCGACTTCCCCGACTCCCTGCGGGAGAAGTGGTTCCAGCCACGCGAATATGGCATAGAGATCCGGCGCGACTATACAGCCCGTCCCATCGGCGTGCAACGTAACAATGCCAACCGCCAGAACGGTCCCGTCGTCTATCCCGAGGTGAAGCGCTATCGCGAGTGGCATATCTACAACGGCCACCTCCTGCTCAGTGAGGCCCGTCGCGACACGCTGGGCAACCAACAGGTGACCAATACCGACACGGCCGACATCGTCTTCATGCGCCGTGACACCCTCCTACTCCGCTTCAGCGACCACGAGCAAGGGTACTATAGGAAGTGATAAGTGAAAAGTGATAAGTGAAGGCCGCGAATAAGCGAGAGCCATGATGCTTGCATCAATGGCCGAGCGTGAGCGGGCTCGATGTGAAACATCAAAAGTTTTAAATTATCTGATGGTCGAGGAGGCGCTTCTCGGCCAGGTCGGCATACTTGGTACCGGGACGACCATAGTTGGCATAGGGATAGATGGAGATGCCCCCACGCGGCGTAAACAGTCCCACCACCTCGATATATTTGGGATCCATCAGGCGCACCAGGTCTTTCATGATGGTGTTGACACAGTCCTCATGAAAGTCGCCGTGATTACGGAATGAGAAGAGATAGAGTTTCAGGCTTTTCGACTCTACCATCCGCTCGCCGGGAATATACAGGATTTTTATTTCTGCAAAGTCGGGCTGACCCGTAATGGGACAGAGCGATGTAAACTCAGGGCAGTTGAACTGCACCCAGTAGTCGTTGTCGGGATGCTTGTTGACAAAGGTCTCCAGCACCTCAGGGGCATAGTCCTGACGGTATTCGGTCTTCTTGCCGAGGGCCTGCAACTGATCTTCTTCTCTATTCATAGTTTGTTGATTTTAAAGATGTTATAGGTGATATCGCGGTCGAACACGTCCTCATTGTCGTGGTTCTTCGTAAACTTGACCACACGGATGGTGAGGGGCAGTGCCACGATCTCATAGAGCGTCTTGATGGTCACCTGCGTGATGACGAGCGAGGGCATCTCCTCCCAGGGAATCACGCCACCGAGGGCGAGGGGGAAGAAGATGATGGAGTCTGTCAGTTCGCCGAACACGGTACTCAGCACGGCACGGGCGGAAAAGTTCTTGGCAAAGCCCTCCGAGGCTGAAGGTCGGTGCTGCGTGGAGAGTTTCATGCGACTCATCACGTAGGCATTCATAAACGAACCGCAGATAAACGCCAGGAACGAGGCGCCGGCGATACGCGGGGCCAGTCCGAAGATCTGGTGGAAGCCCTCTTCGCCGTGCCAGTAGGGCGCACCGGGAATCCAGTCGGCGATAGCACCGAAGATCACGAAGAGGAAGTTCATGACGAACCCGATCCAGATGAGCAGTCGGGTACGTCCGTAGCCCCACACCTCGCAGACCACGTCGTTGATGATATAACTGACAGGAAACACGATCAGTCCGGCCGTCATATTGGCAGGTCCGAATGATATCTGCTTGGTCTCAAGCACGTTGGCCGTGATCAGACAGACACAGAACAGGATACTGTAGAGCATGAACAGCACACTGATGCGCTGTTGGTCTTTGTTTGCTTGCATATTACAACAGATAGAAAAGCCAGCACATATAGGTCAGGAATCCCAAGATCATCAGGACACCCTCGCGGCGTGACACGAAATACTTAGTATAGGCGAAAATCCAGAGAATGCCGATGCTGACGAGCATCATCATCAGGTCGATGATGGTGATACCCATGATGCGCATGGGACAGATGACTGCAGTGGCACCCAGTACCAGCAGGATATTAAACACGTTGGAACCGATGGCATTGCCGATGGCGAGCGAGGCCTTGCCCTTATAGGCAGCCACCACACTCGTGGCCAACTCGGGCAGCGACGTGCCGCCAGCCACGATGGTCAGACCGATCACACTCTGGCGCACACCATAGCGGTGGGCCACGTAGGTGGCACCATCGACGAAGAGTTCACTGCCGAAGATCAGGCAGGCCAGTCCAACGATCATCCAGAGGGCATTGATACCCAACATCCGGTAGTTGATGGGCTTTTTCACCTTTTCCTCGCCCAGATACTCCTGATGGGGCTTCAACTCACCCGACTTGCGCGCCAGCGTGAAACTATAGATCATAAAGGCAATGAAACCGATGAGCAAGACGATACCGTCGCTGCGACTGATCTCGTTGCCCCACAGGTGAGCCGACTCCATATCGTCGAAGCAGAGCACAAACAGCAGCAACGAGGCCATGACGGCAAAGGGAATCTCCTTCTTCACCGTCGAGGGATTGACCACCAACGGCGCCACGACGGCCGAACAGCCCACGATGAGCATCGTATTGAAGATATTGGAACCGATGACATTTCCCACAGCCAGATCGGGCGTACCCTTGAGGGCAGAGACCAGACTGACGAACAGTTCCGGAGCCGATGTGCCGGCGGCCACAATCGTAAGGCCGATGACAATCTCCGGGATGTTCACACTGCGCGCCATGGCAGAGGCACCCTCTATCAGGCGGTCGGCCCCCCACAACACGAGGGCGACACCAACAATTATCAATAGTCCATTCAGAATCATAAATCCTCTAAACTTAAAAAATCATCCAATGCCCTCCGGTCTTTCTTCGTCGGGCGACCCGTGCCTCTGGCACGATCGACGAATCCACTGATACGGTTCATCTCCAACAGTTCATACTGCTCAGGGGCGGTGACATTCTCATATATCTCCGGCAGCAGTTTCGCCCCCACCCGCTGCTCGATGGTCTTCAGGATGCGGAAGGAATAGGTAATGGGAGGCTTGCGCACATCGACGGTCTCGCCCGCCTTGACGTTATGCGAGGGCTTCACGTTGATGCCACCGATGGTGACGCGCCCGTTCTTGCAGGCGTCGGCCGCAATGCTACGCGTCTTGAAAATCCGCGCCGCCCACAGCCACTTGTCAATCCTCGCTACCTCCTCCATCACTTTTCACTTCTTCACTTTTCACTTTTCGCTTCCCAAGTTTATTAAACTGGTTCATCGTGATGTCGATCCCCGCCAGCACGAAACTGCGGATGATCTCCACACCCAGGTCGATGCTCGGCTGCAACTGCTGCAACTCCTCCTCACTGTACCGGCCCAGCACCCAATCCACCTGCATGCCACGCGGGAAGTCGTTGCCGATACCCATGCGCAGACGGGCGTAGTTCTGCCCGATGAGTTGCTGGATATGTCCCAGTCCGTTGTGCCCTCCGTTGCTGCCTCCCGCCTTCAGACGGAAGTCACCCAAGGGCAGCGCCACCTCGTCGCTGACCACCAACAGCCGACTCTGGTCGATGTTCTCGTGGTTCAGCCAGTAGCGCACGGCATTGCCACTGAGGTTCATATAGGTCGAGGGCTTCAGCAGGAACACCTTGCGCCCCTTGAGCGTCGTCTCGGCCACGAAGCCATAGCGTTTGTCTTCAAAAGAAATATTGGACGCCTTCGCAAAAGCGTCCAATACCATAAATCCTGTATTGTGGCGGGTCAGTTCGTACTCGTCGCCGACTTGTCCATCAGCAGCCCTGATTAAGCCTGCTCCTCACCCTCTGCAGCAGCAGCGGCAGAACGAGAAGCACGAGTTGCCTTCACGGAGCATACAACCACCTCGGGAGAGGTAGCAATCTCAAGACCCTCGAAACTCAGGGCACCCACCTTGATGGCCTTACCTAACTGGAGGTTGGTCACGTCGATATTGAGCACCTCAGGAATCTGCTTGTAAGGAGCGGTGACGTTGATCTTACGGATGGAGAGGTTCAACTTACCACCGTCGCGTACACCCTGTGCCAGACCATTCAGTTTCACAGGGATACCAATGGTGATGGGCTTCGACTCTGTCACCTCGTAGAAATCGGCATGGAGCAGAGCGTCGGTTGCCGGGTGGAACTGGAGTTCCTTGATGACAGCCTTGTGGGCCTCACCCTCGATGTCAAGGTTGACGATATACACCTCAGGGGTATAGACAGCCTTGCGGAGTTCAGCAAAAGATGCGCAGAATGCGAATGCCTCGGGCAGTCCATTCTCACCTTTCTTCTCACCATACAGATTACAGGGAATAAGTCCCTCCTTACGGAGTTGCTTTGAAGCCTTCTTTCCAACGGCGGCGCGCTTCTGGCCTTTTACACTTACTTCTTTCATAATTGTGTTACTCTAAAATTAAGTTGTTAATACTGTGCTTAATTCACCATCACACGAGTTTTTTCGTTGTGCTTTCGGAAAAAGCGCTGCAAAGGTACAACAAAAAAG
This sequence comes from uncultured Prevotella sp., assembly GCA_905233555.1. GTDB lineage: Bacteria > Bacteroidota > Bacteroidia > Bacteroidales > Bacteroidaceae > Prevotella. Next base: position 18,041 of record CAJODF010000030.1, read on the forward strand.
TGAAAAGTGAATAGTGAAAAGTGAAAAAAATTCGATTTTAACTATTTTTTCCGTCTTTTTCTTGCATAATCGGGGAAAAATGTCTAATTTTGCAATCGTAAACTTAAAAGTATAACACTTAAACGCATCAAGTGAGATGATTAACAGAGAAATTATCCGTACTAAGATTGTTCAGTTAACCTATGCGTACTATCAAAACGGTAACAAGAACATCGACTCGGCAGAGAAGGAATTATTCTTCAGTCTGTCAAAGGCCTATGACCTTTACAATTACCTGCTGGCCCTCATCGTGGCTATCACGAAAGAGGCCCGCCGTCGTAACGAGGTACTCACCGCCCGCGCCCAGAGAGAGGGCACGGAACCGCCCTCGCAGAAATTCACCCTCAACCGGTTTGCACTGCAACTGGAAGAGAACAAGCAACTCAACGAGTTCGTCAGCACCCTGAAGCACACGTGGAGCGACGACCAGGAGTACGTGGCGAAACTCTACGAACTCATCGAGTCGAGTGAGGTCTATCAGGACTACATGAGCGACAACTTTGCCGACACGTACGACGACGACCGCGAGTTGTGGCGTAAGATCTACCGTACGATCATCCAGAGCAACCCCGAACTGGATGCCGTACTTGAGGAAATCAGCCTCTACTGGAACGACGACAAGGAGGTTGTCGATACCTTCGTGCTGAAGACCATCAAGCGCTTCAACGAGCAGAACGGTCCCAAGCAGGAACTGCTACCCGAGTGGGACAGCGACGAGGAGAAGGAATTCGCCCGCAAACTGTTCCGTGCCGCCATCCTCAATGCCGACGAGTACCAGCGCTACATGAGCGAGGCCTCGCGCAACTGGGATTTCTCACGGTTGGCCTATATGGACGTGGTCATCATGCAGATTGCCATCGCCGAGATGGTCACCTTCCCCAACATACCCATCAGCGTCACCATCAACGAGTTCGTCGATCTAGCCAAACTCTACTCCACCCAGAAGAGCGGCGGCTACATCAACGGCATGCTCGACGCCATTGCCCGCCACCTCATCGACACGGGCAAGTTGACAAAGTATATCGACCCGAAGCCTGAGAAACCCACCAAGATTCCCAAGGCCCCGAAGGTGATGAAGGCCGTGAAGATCAATCCCTCCGGCAGAAAACGCATCGTCAGAAACAGAGAAGATTAACAATAATATTATTAGGATATGACAAATTTGATTTTAGTTGCGCAGGCAGCAGGACAAGGAAGCGGCATGAGTATGATCATCATGATGGTGGCCATCTTCGCCATCATGTGGTTCTTCATGATCAAGCCGCAGCAGAAGAAACAGAAGGAAATCCAGAAGTTCCAGTACGGAGGTCGTCACTGGCGGCGGCATCCACGGTGTCGTCAAGAGCATCGACCTGGCCAGGAATACCGTCGATGTGAAGATCGCCCGAGACGTGGTCGTCACCGTCGAGAAGACTTCCGTCTATAAGGACATGAGCAACGCCCCCATCCAAAAGTAGTCTGCCCGTATGAGCAAATTCTGGAAAGTCTTCAAGAATCTCTTGTTCAGCAGAGGCAACAAGGAGTTTCTGATCTTTCTGATGTTCGTCCTGCTCTCCGGTGCGTTCTGGCTCTTCATGACCCTGAACGAGACCTACGAGCGGGAGTTCAGTGTGCCCGTCACCATTACCAATGTGCCCAAGAACGTGGTGCTCACCTCCGATGAGACCGACACCGTGCGCATGACCATCCGCGACAAGGGTATCACCCTCGTCACCTATATGTATGGCGACGGACTGAAAAACATCAAGGTCAACTTCAGCACCTATGCCCGCAACAACGGCATGGGCATCGTCTCCGCCGCCGAACTGCAGAAACTGACCTACCAGCAACTTGCCAGCAACTCCAGGATCACGGCCGTCAAGCCCGAGAAACTGGAATACTACTTCAACTACGGCGCCAAGAAGCGCGTACCCGTCAGGTGGAGCGGCCGCGTCATCCCCGACGAACTCTACTTCATCTCCCGCGTACAATACTGGCCCGACAGCGTCGATGTATATGCCTCTACGGAGAAACTCGACAGTATCTCCACCATGTACACCGAGCCGTTGAACTACGTCAACTTCCGCGACACACTGCTCGTCAGCGTCCACCTGGCCAGGAGCAAGGGCGTGAAGACCGTGCCCGACCTGGTGAAGGTTGGCTTCTTCACCGATGTGCTCACCGAAGAGACGATCGAGGGCGTACCCATCCAGGGCATCAACATGCCCCCGGGCAAAGTGCTGCGCACCTTCCCCTCCAGGGTCACCGTCCATTTCGTCACGGGTGTCAGCGTGTATAAGATCCTGTCGTACGAGGACTTCACCGTCGTAGCCGATTACAAGGAAATGAAGGCCAGTCCCTCGGAGAAGTGTCGCATCTATCTGAGGAAGGCACCTCCGGGCATCTCCCGCGCCCACCTGAGCATCGACGAGGTGGACTATCTCATCGAAGAAGACGAGAACGGCCTATGAAGATCGGCATCACCGGCGGCATCGGCAGCGGAAAGAGTTATGTCTGCAAGCGCCTAGAGGCCCGGGGCATCCATGTCTATGACTGCGACAGCGCCGCCAAGCGCCTCGTCCGCACCTCGACAGAACTCCAGCAGCAACTGAAAGCACTGGTGGGCTCGCTCGAAAAGGCCGACATGGCCAGATTCCTGTTGGAGTCGGAGCAGAACGCCAAAGCCATCGACGCCATCGTCCACCCCGCCGTCTTCCGCGACTTCGAGCAGAGCGGCATGCAATGGATGGAGAGTGCCATCCTCTATGAGTCGGGTGCCATCCGTCTGGTCGATAAGGCCATCGTGGTCACCGCCCCCGACGAGGTGCGCATCCGCCGCGTCATGGAGCGCGACCATATCTCGCGGGAAAAAGTCCTGGAATGGATGAGCCGTCAACTGCCACAGGACGAGGTGCGCCGCCGCGCCCACTTCGAGATTGTCAACGACGGCACAGCAGATATCGATAAACAAATAAACAAAATATTAGGAACAATGAAAGAAACCATTTTAGCGATTGCCGGTAAGCCCGGCCTTTACAAACTCGTTTCACGAGGCAAGAACAGCCTCATCGTCGAGGCGCTCGACGCCACCCATCGCCGTCAACCCGCCTTCGCCACCGACCGCATCACCTCGTTAGGCGATGTCGCCATGTTCACCGAGACCGACGACGTGCCCCTGATGGACGTGCTCGAGAATATCAAGACCCTCGAAGCCGGCAAGAAAGCCAGCATCGACGAGAAGAAAGCCTCATCGAAAGAGTTGCAGGACTACTTCACCAAGGTGCTCCCCGAGTGGGACCGCGACCGCGTGCAGAACAGTCACATCAAGAAACTCATCACTTGGTACAACATCCTCGTCGCCAACGGCATCACCGACTTCAAGTCCGACGTCGCCCCCACCGAGGGCGATAACATCGACGACCGCCAGTAGAGAAACAAGCGAAGGGCTTCCGATTTGGAAGCCCTTCGCTTTTCTCACAGGGGGACAGTCCCCGTGTGATAGACAACCGGGAAAATGTAGCCTCGAAACAACTTTTTTTTGAAAAAGTGTTGGTTGTACGCAACATTTTTATTACCTTTGCGCCATAAAATCGTTTAAGTATCATTTATGGACGCATTATTTAGGAAGAGTGATCGACTTTTAGCCAATACCAGCACGGAGATTGTTCGCGAAAAGATGAACGAAAGAAGTCGCTGATGATAGCCGACGTGGCATCTTCGGGTGAGGTGTCGTGTTCGGAACCTACATTCGACGACTATGTAGGGGCGCTAAAAAAACTCTTTGTGATTTGCGACGTGGAGGCATGGTGTCCTGCCATCCGCAGTAAGACGGCCATCCGCAGTGGATTGAAACGGGCTTTTGTCGATCCCTCGATAGCAGTAGCCGCTTTGGGGTTGACACCAGAGTCGCTGATGGTGCAGTTGAATACTTTCGGTTTTATCTTCGAGCAGATGTGCATTCGCGACTTGAAGGCCTATACGCTTGACATCGAAACCCACCTATCATACTACCGTGACAGATACGGCCTTGAGGCCGACTGGGTGCTGCATTTGGGCGACGGGCGTTATGCACTGATAGAATGTAAACTGGGAAGTAAAGAAATAGAGGACGGTGCGGGCCACCTTGTGGAATTGAAACGACTCATCCGCGAGCATAATAAGGATGAAAAGCAGATGCCCATTCGTGAGCCAGACCTAATGATAGTCTTCACGGGTGGAAAGATGGCCTATACTCGCCCCGACGGGGTGAAGGTCATACCGATAGGGTGTTTGAAAGACTGCCCCCCCACCGAGGGCGATAACATCGACGACAGAAAAAAAGAATCCCGCGACGTCGCGGGATTCTTCTATCTTGTTGGCTTAGAATCTGCCGGGGCCACCGAAGCCGCCACCGCCGCCGAAGCCGCCGCCACCGCCGCCCATCGGCATACCGCCTCCGAAGCCGCCACCGCCGCCACGACGATTGCCACCGCCGCCACCCATCGGCATACCGCCCATCGGCATACCCATGCCGCCCATCATGCCACGGCGAGAAGCACGTGTGCCGAAGAAGTTCAAACGATAACTGGCGCGGAACATGATGTAACTGGTAATGGCATTGTACTCATTATCGGTACGGGCCATCTGACTAATGGTCGTGGAGAAGTTAGACTGCTGGCGCAGGATGTCGTAGAACTGCACTGAGAGCGTCAGCGGCTTGCCCTTGAGGAAACTCTGGGAAATCTGACCGTTCCAGATGAGTTCGTTGGTATTCATCGACTGGTCGTCATAACCACGACGGCTGTTCATACTGATATCAGTCGTAATCTGAGTACCCCAAGGCAGGTAGATGGTGGAGTTTGCACCGTAGGAGTAGGTCCAGGTGTCGAGGTTCGACTGCGGCTGCAACTTATTGCGGGTAGAATTGTAGTTCACCGAACCGTTGAGTTCCACTTCGAGCCAGTCGTTACGGAAACCAAATCCCAGACGACCGCCGATCATATTCTGGTTGGTGGAGTTCCTCAGGGTCTCCCTGGTCTTAGAATCACCGACATAACCCACACGGTGGTTGAAGTTCTCGTTCAAAGAGACATTATAGGTAAAGTAGCCTAATGAGTCGATGGCCCACATGATGTTACCACCGGCATTCCAGTTACCGTTGATATTCTCAGGCCGTGATTCCTGACCACCAATATCGGTATAGGTCACCTTATTGACGATGCTGTTCATCGTGGTCGAGAAATTCAGGTTGGCATTGATCATGCGCTGATGGTTCATGATGTAGTTGTTGAAGCGAAGGTTGAAACTCTGGGTGAACGAAGGCTTCAAATCAGGGTTACCAGTGGACTTGTTCAGAGGGTTGGTATCATCGTTGATCACGAGCAACTGAGTCATGGAAGGCTGGCTGGTGCTACCACGATACTGGAACTGGAGGCTACCCTGCTGTGTGGGACGCCAGCGGAAGTTGGCTGTCGGGCTCCAGTTGACGACATTGATGGTCGTGTCAACGCGCTGTCCCAGATAGTCCTGCTTATACTTTGAAGTCTGAGGAATAATCTGCACACCGAAATTGAAGTCGTAGGTATCGCGGATGAAGCGCAGCATGATCTCACCGGTGTGGATATAGTTCTTATACTCTGAATACTGGCTCTGATCCTTGCTATAATAGGGGTCACCCTTCACAGGATCATAACCTGCATTGACCAGGTCGAAATAGTCGCTCCATTGACGATAGACTGGTGTCACACTACTAAAATCGAAACTCTTGGTAGGATCGGACAGCAGAGGATTCGAGTAGTCGAACGTCTGACGGTCGTTCTCGTTGTAGCGATACTGGAAGGTGTAACTGAACTGCAGGAAGGTGGCATAGGCGATAGGCTCGCTATAAGTGGCACGTGCACTGTAGTCCCACGACTTGGTCGGGGTCACGTTGTAACGGTTGGCCTGATAACGATCAAGACCAGATACGCCATTATATGTTGCGGTTCTTCCCTGGTAGAGTTTCGTCTGGTTGTTCGACAACTGGTTGTTCTCGTTGTTGCTGTAGTTACCTGTCAACTGCACGGTGATGTTACGTCCCCTGCCGTTAAGCAGACGGTTGATCTGCAAGGTACCGCCGAGGCGCTTGTTCTCGCCATAGCCCAGCGACTTGTTGATGGAACCGTTGGTGAGATAATCATTCAAGGCATCAATACCCTGATCACTCAAGATCTTTTCCATGATGGCTGCGTCGAGTTGATAGTCAACATAATTATAGGGGTTGGCATTGAACGTAGCGGAGGTGTTCCAACTACGGCTGTCGTTGCTACCGAAACTCCAGTTCGGACGGAAGGCAATGTTCCACAGCGTGTCGGGCGTCCACTCGATACGGCCTTGTACGCTCCAGTTGGTATTACGTGTATAACTCTGGTTGATGGAGTTTGAAATATTCTTCTTAGATTCATCACCCGTGAAGTTGTCAGTAAAACGACGTGACCAGGAGTCACCGTCACGGTGGTTCACATTCACGCTGGCCTGGGCAATAATCAACTTCGGCTTCTCATAGTTGATGTTCACCATACCGGTCTTGGCAGCATTCAGGCCACCGCCGCCCATGCCACCGCCACCGCCGAAACGACGGCCACCACCGCCGCCCATACCCTGGTCGTTGGTGTTGTTGGCGTTGAACATACCCATCACGCGGTAGTCATCGCGCATATACATACCGAACAAACGGCTCGTATAGCGCTTCTCAGTACCGTAGCCCAGATCGGCATTTATCATCGTACCACGGTTCATACCGGCACGGATACCGAAGTCGAGCACGGTCTGCTCGTTACCGTCGTCGATACCCGTGATACGGGCCAGGTCGCTCTTCTCATCATAGGCGCGGACCTTCTCGATGATGCTGGTGGGGAGGTTCTTCAAAGCCGTATTGGCATCACCAAAGTCCTTACCATCGACCTTGATCTTCGACACCTGCTTACCGTTGATGGTGATATTACCGTTCTCGTCGATCTCAGCACCCGGCATACGCTTCACCAGTTCCTCAACGACAGAGCCCTCGGGCACGCGATAGGCGTCGGCATTGAAGATCAGGGTGTCACCCTTCGACTGTACCTTGGCGAGGTGGGCCGTCACGGTGGTACCCTTCAGCATGATGGCGTCGGGCTCCATCTGGATCGTGCCTGCAGCCACGTTCTTACCCTCGATCTTGATGGCCTTGGTATAGGTCTTGAAGCCCACGAACGTGATGCGCAGGGTGAAGTTGCCGTCGCGCGGCACCTTGATGGAGAATGCACCGTCTGTGTTTGTTACTGCATTGGCTATGACTTTCTCTCCGCTTAATACAGAGGCCGTAGCCTGAATGACTGCTTCTTTGGTATCCGACTCAATCACTGTTCCGCTGACAGTGCCCTGGGCGAATGCCGTCACGGTCGAAATCGACACTAAAAAAATAACGAGTAATCTTTTCATTGATAGTTTTTATTGTAAATTTTGTGTTTTTGACGCATCCTGTGAAGAAAAGTTTAATCATTTTGGAAAAAAAAGGGTCATTTCGACAATTATTTACCAATTTGTACACGATTTCAGAATAATTAATATACCTTTGCACGGAATTTAAGACCTCAACCGTAGCATGAGTCCACAAAAAGTGATTATTGCCGACAGTCTGGAACAGACGCTGACGCAGGCCGTCGGCGAGTGCGAGCACGACAGGATCTTCCTGCTGGCCGACGAGACGACCGTACGCGCCTGTGTGCCGCTGATAGCCGGATTCGACTGTCTGAAAGGTGCGCAGACCATCGTGATAGGAGCCACCGACACCCACAAGACGATAGCGTCGCTGGCGCACGTCTGGGAAGCGTTGGGCAACGGCGGTGCCACCCGTCACACCTTGTTAATAAATATAGGTGGCGGCATGGTGACCGACCTCGGGGGCTTTGCGGCCTCCACCTTCAAGCGGGGCATCAACTACATCAACATCCCCACCACGCTGCTCTCGATGGTCGATGCCTCCGTGGGCGGAAAGACCGGTATCAACTTCAACGGACTGAAGAACGAGATCGGGGTGTTCAACAATGCCGCCAGCGTGATTCTCGACACGCAGTTCCTGAAGACACTGGATCAGGAGAATATCCTCTCGGGCTATGCCGAGATGCTGAAGCACGGCCTCATCTCCAACGAGAAGATGTGGGCGGAACTGGTAAACTTTTCACTTTTCACTATTCACTTTTCACTTCTCCAGCGGATGTTAGCGGAATCAGTGGCCGTGAAGCAGCGCATCGTGACGGAAGACCCCACGGAGCAAGGTATCCGCAAGGCCCTGAACCTGGGTCATACCGTCGGGCACGCCTTCGAGTCGTTCGCCCTGCGCAAAGATCCAATCCTGCACGGCTATGCCGTCGCCTACGGTCTGATCTGCGAACTCTACCTGAGTGCCGCGAAGACCGGTTTCCCCACCGACAAGATGCACCAGACCGTGAGTTTCATCAAGGCGCACTACGGCAAGATGACCATCACCTGCGACGACTACCCCACCCTGTTGGAACTGATGACGCACGACAAGAAAAACGTGGGCAGCAGCATCAACTTCACCCTGCTGGGCGGTATCGGTGACATCCGCATCAACCAGACCGCCACCCAAGAAGAAATATACGAGGCACTCGACTTCTACAGGGAGTGCTGACTACAGATAGCCAATCAACTTTATTCTACCTAACATATTACTGACTAATTGGGTGGGACTGCTCGGGAGAGTAGTCCCATCTTCCATTTTCTGGCGCGTTTCGTGAAAAAATCAGCGAAGATGAGCCGTTTTTCAGAGAAATGTTGTACTTTTGTAGCGTCAATCGCGTCAAAACGAATGAAAAGAGCGTTGAAGTGGATTGGGATCGCGGTCCTGACGCCCATTCTACTGTTTCTGATACTCGCCGCACTGCTCTACTTCCCGCCAGTCCAGAACTGGGCGGTACAGAAGGTGGCTGCCATCGCCTCGGAGAAGACCGGCATGGACATCAGTGTGGGTTACGTCAGACTGGAATGGCCGCTCAACCTAGGCATCGACAACTTCCGCGCCCTGCATCCCAACGACTCCCTACCCAACGTCACAGACACCATTGCCGACGCCAGGCACCTGACTGTTGACGTGCAGTTACGGCCCCTGTTTGAAAAGCGGGTGGTCATCAACCAACTGGCCCTGCAGGAGGCAAAGGTCAACACCAACGGCTTTATCAGCGACCTGAGAATCAAGGGCGACGTGGGCGAACTGTGGCTGCGCTCGAACGGCATCGACCTGGACAAGGAGACGGTGGAGGTGAACGGTGCGCGCCTGACAGACGCCCGTCTCGACATCGCCCTGAGCGACACGGCTGCCGTTGACACCACGGAATCGACACTCAAATGGGTCATCAATGCCGACAGTCTCAGTTTCCGGCAGACCGACCTCACCCTGCACCTGCCCGGCGACACGGTGGCCATGAAGACCCAGTTGGGACAGGCCGTAGCCAGAGAAGCCCGCATCGATCTGGGGACAGGCATCTACCAGGTGGGCAGTCTCGACGGCACGGGCTGCAGTTTCGATTACGCCCCCATCGGACTGTCGGACATGACGCTGGGGATCGACCAGTTCAGTTACGCGCCCACAGGCACCTCCCTCTATATCAGGAAGGCCGCCCTGAAGGACAAGAGTACGGGTCTGGAAATCACCGACCTCAAAGGAAGCGTCAGGTTTGATGCCAATTTCAGCAACGTGCAGATACCGGCCCTTTACGTGAAGACACCCGACTCGGACATCTTCACAGAGGTGGATATGGACCTGAACACCTTCGGCGATGAGAATCCCGGGAAGATGAAGATGCGCCTGAACGCCCAGATCGGCAAGCAGGATATGATCAAACTCATGGGCGACATGCCGCAGGGCTTCATCCGCCAATACCCCAACCAGCCACTGAGCATCAAAGGTTCCGTGAACGGCAATATGCGACAGATGGACTTCACGGGTCTGGACATCAACCTGCCGACAGCCTTCCACGCCACCGCCAGCGGTACGGCAGGCAACCTGACTGACCTCAAAAATCTGAAGGCCGACATCCGGCTGAGTGCCAAGACACAGGATCTGGGCTTTGCCGCCAGTCTGCTGCCCTCGAAGGACTACCGCATCCCCAACGGCATCACCCTCGACGGCACCATCAAGGCCGACGGTACCAAATATGCCGCAGACCTCACGGCCAGCGAAGGCGGTGGCAGCGTGAAACTGAAAGGCAACGCCACCATCCCCCTCAATGCCAAAGGCAACATGGCCCCCGACTACATGACCTACGATGCAGACATCAAGATACAGAACCTGAACCTGCACCACTTCATGCCCAAGGACTCGCTCTACAACCTCTCGGCAGACATCAAGGCCAAGGGACACGGTACGGACTTCCTCTCCAACAGCAGTCACCTGACGGCAGACGCCACCGTGAACCAGTTGCACTACGGCCACTGGGACCTGAGCGGACTGACCGCCACAGCCAACCTCCAGAACGGGCACGCACAGGCCACACTGACAGGACATAACGACTTGTTCGACGGCACCGTCGGCATCGACGCCCTGCTCAACACCAACAGACTAGAAGGCACCATCAGCGCCGACCTTGACAAAGCCGACCTCTACGAGATGCGGTTGATGGACAAACCCCTGACCATCGGTCTGTGCGGACATGTGGATATCAGTTCCAACCTGAAGGAGAGTCACACGATCACGGGTCTCTTAGGTGAACTTTATATCGCCAACGAGAAACATATCTACCGTCCCGACGACCTCGGACTACACATCAAGACCGACAGGGACACCACCTACGCACGCATCCAGAGCGGCGACCTCATCGTGAAATTCGATGCCAGCGAAGGCTATGAGACAATACTCCGACAGATATCCGTACTCAGCGACTCGGTCATGGCCCAGTTCGATCAGAAGATCATAGACCAGCCCGCCATCAAACGGCTGCTGCCCACGATGAAACTGCATATCGAGAGCCAGCGCGACAATCCCCTTGCCAACTTCCTGAAGGCCAGCAACATCACCTTCAAGGAACTGTTCGTTGACCTCAATACATCGCCCATCACTGGCATCAACGGCGAGAGTCATCTCTACTCGCTCGTCTATGACAGTACGCGGATTGACACCTTCCGTCTGAACCTGACGCAGAAAGGTGAACGCCTGACCTATCAAGGACAGGTGCGTAACAACAAGAGGAACCCGCAGTTCGTGTTCAACGCCCTCTTCGACGGCCACCTGCACGAGCACGGCGTACTGGTGGGTCTGCGCTATTACGATGCCAAGGACAAGATGGGTATCCGTCTGGGCGCCACGGCGGAGATGGAGGCAGAAGGTATCCGCTTCAAACTGATGCCGGAACGGCCTACCATCGGCTACAAGGAATTCAACCTGAACAAGGACAACTTCATCTTCCTGGCCCGTCCGGAGAACAAGAATAGCGGCTTAGGCAGGATACAGGCGAAGATCGACCTCGTCTCCGACGACAAGACGGGTCTGAAGATCTATACGGAGAACCAGGACTCGACCATGCTGCAGGACCTGACTGTCAGCATCCACCACTTAGACCTCGGCGAACTGACATCCGTACTCCCCTATATGCCCCGTATCACAGGCTATCTGCAAGGCGACTACCATATCCTTCAAGACCGCGACGAGCATATCTCCGTGGCCTCGGATATGGCCGTACAAAACATGACCTTCGAGGGCTCGCCCATCGGCAATATCAGTACGGAGTTGGTGTATCTGATGAAGGAGGACGACACCCACGCCATCGAGGCCCGTCTGATGCTCGACGACGAAGAATTCGGACTGTTGAACGGCACCTATAAGGGCGACGGACACATCGACGCCCTCTTCACCATGACCCGTTTCCCGCTGTCGGTGGCCAACGGTTTCGTGCCCGACCAACTGGTAGGTCTTGAGGGCTACGGCGAGGGAGAACTGACCATCAAGGGCACAACCACCCACCCGCAGGTGGATGGAGAAATCTATGTGGAAGACGCCTATCTGGTCAGTCAGCCCTACGGCGTGAGGATGCGCTTCGACAACGACCCGATACGTGTGGTGGGCTCACACCTGCTGTTGGAGAACTTCGGACTCTATGCCTACAATGACGAGCCGCTCGTGATGATGGGCGACGTGGATTTCTCGAACACAGACCATATCACGACCAACCTGCAGATGCGTGCCCGCAACCTGCTGCTCATCAACTCGAAGCAAGAAGACAAGTCGATTGCCTTCGGCAAGGCCTACGTCAACTTCTTTGCCCGTCTGCAGGGACCCGTAGAAGAGATGAAGATGAGAGGACGCCTGGACGTGCTAGGCTCTACGGACATGACCTATATGCTGCTCGACTCACCCCTCTCGACGGACAACAGACTGGAGGAACTGGTGAAGTTCACCGACTTCAGCGACACGACACAGGTGGTGATAACACGTCCCACGCCCACAGGCTTCGAGGCCGACCTGACCATCAATATCTCGCAAGGTGCCCACATCATCTGCAACCTGAACATCGACCAGACGAACTACATCGACCTGATGGGAGGCGGCGAACTGCGGATGAAATACAATTCGCAAGGCATCGACCTGAGAGGACGCTACACGCTCTCCAACGGCGAGATGAAATACTCGTTGAGTTTTATCCCGCTGAAGACCTTCACCATCAAGGACGGCAGTTTCGTGGAGTTTACGGGCGACCCAATGAACCCACGCCTGAACATCACGGCGACGGAACGTACCAAGGCCACTGTCTCCACCGAAGGCGGAACCACCCGCAGCGTGGCATTCGACTGTGGTGTGATCATCACCAATACCCTCAACAACATGGGACTGGAGTTCATCATCGACGCACCTGAGGACCAGACGATCGGCGGCGAACTGACTACGATGTCGAAGGAAGAACGAGGTAAGGTGGCCATCACCATGCTGACAACGGGCATGTACCTCGCCGACGGCAACACCAGCAGTTTCTCGATGAACTCGGCCCTCAGTTCCTTCCTCCAGAGCGAGATCAACAACATCGCCGGCTCGGCCTTCAAGACCCTCGACCTCAGTGTGGGTATCGACAACAGCACAGACGCCTCGGGCTCCATGCATACCGACTATTCGTTCAAGTTTGCCAAGCGCATGTGGAACAACCGTCTGAAGATTCAGATTGGCGGCAAGGTATCGTCAGGATCAGACGCGAATATGGGACAGCGCCAGTCGTTCTTCGACAACGTGACGATGGAGTACCGTCTGAACCAGGATGCCACCAAGAACCTGAAACTGTTCTACTTCCAGAATGTCTATGACTGGCTGGAGGGTTATACAGGCGAATATGGCGGAGGTTTCGTCTGGCGCCGTAAACTGGATAACTTCTGGGACATCTTCCGCTTCTGGAAGAAGGAGGAGCAACGCACCATCCCCATGCGTCAGTCCACGATGCAGATGCCGCGCGACAGCATAAGAACCGATTCAATAGCAACGCCCCATGAAACGAAATAGCATCCTATATCTGTTGACGACCCTTTTCCTCGTCTCTTGTTCGATGACGAAGAATATCCCTGAAGACGACCAACTCTTCACGGGCCTGAAGAAGATTGAGTATCTGGACGAGCAGGAGGACAGTTTCAAGACCCATCTCGAAAACACGAAGTTAGAGGTGGAGGCAGCCCTTGCCACCGTCCCCAACGGCTCGCTCTTCGGCAGCAGTTATATCAGCGTGCCCTGGTCGTGGCACCTGTGGGTCTATAACCATTACTCGAAGAAAGAAAGCAAGTTTGCCAAATGGATGACGAAATCGTTCGGCAAGCCCCCTGTGCTGATGAGTCAGGTGAATCCCAGCCTCCGTGCCTCTGTGGCCAAGAGCGTGCTGCGCAACAACGGCTATTTCCGAGGGGACGTGGGCTTTGAGATCATTCCCCAGAAGAATCCCAGGAAGAGCAAGATACGCTACTCCGTCAGGCTCGACTCCCTCTTCACCCTCGACTCGGTGGCCTACGTCAACTTCCCTGACACTATCCAGCACCTCATCGACTCCACCAGTCAGGAGAGTCTCATCAAGTCGGGCAGTGCCTTCAGCGTAGGATCCCTCGACGGAGAGCGCAGTCGTATCAGTACATTGTTGCGCAACAACGGCTACTACTATTACAACCCGACTTACGCTTCCTATCTGGCCGACACCATTGCCGTAGCCGGCAAGTCACAACTCCGATTCCAACTGGCCGAGGGCGTTCCCGACGAAGCCCTCCACAAATGGTACATCGGCCATATCGACGTGCAGTTCCGTAAGTCGATGCGCGAGCAACTGACGGACTCACTCGTACGCAGGAACACCACCATCCACTTCAGCGGCAAGCGTCCGCCCATCCGACCCAATGTCGTACTGCGGAACCTGCGACTGCGTTCGCGCCAGCCCTATTCCTACGACAGATACATGGAATCGGCCAGCAAGATCAACGCCACGGGCGTATTCAGCACCACCGACTTCCAGTTTACGCCCAGGGAAGGGACAGATTCCCTCGACCTGCTGTTGAACTGCGTGTTCGACAAGCCCTACGACTTCTATATCGAGACGAACCTCATCGGGCGCACCAGCGGACGATATGGACCTGAAGTGAAACTCGGTTTCACGAGACTCAACGCCTTCCGAGGAGGAGAGAAACTCGACATCAACCTGCATGGTCTCTACGAATGGCAGACGAGCGGCGGATCGGACATGAGCAGTTACCAGTATGGTGCAGACGTCTCGATCGAGTTCCCACGTATCGTGGCACCCTTCTACAAAAACGAACCCAGGCGCGACAGCAACGGCCGTCCCCGTCGCAGACGGTTCTATGCGGCTCCCACGACCTATGCCAAGATTTCGACGGATGTGATACGCCGTCCGAGGTATTATAAGATGCACATCGTTGCCGGCGAGTGGACCTATCGCTGGCAGCCTTCAGAAACCAGTCGCCACGAATTCTCGCCATTGACGGTGAAATACCAATACATGAACAGCCATACCGACGAGTTTGACTCCATCAGGGTGGTCAATCCCTATCTGTTTGCAACCATGGAGGATTATTTCATCCCGAAGATGCGCTACACCTATACCTACACCAGTCCTTCCAGCCTGCGCAACCCCATCCGCTGGGAGACCACCATCGAGGAGTCGGGTAATCTGGTGTCGCTGTGGGACTTGATGGCCGGCCATTCGTTCAACGAGACGGAAAAGACGCTCTTCAAGACCCCCTATTCCCAGTTCCTGCGTCTCGAAACGGATTTCACAAAGACGTGGAACCTGACCTCAACGAGTCAGTTGGTGGGTCACCTGAATGCGGGCATCATCTATACCTATGGAAACAGCACCGAAGCCCCCTACAGTGAGAGTTTCTATGCGGGTGGTGCCAACAGCGTGAGGGCTTTTGGTGTGCGCCAGATAGGTCCCGGTGGCTTCGACGGCAGTCTGACGACCCGTCAGGGAGCCTACCTCTTGCAAAACGGTGACATCAAGTTCGTGGCCAACCTCGAATACAGGACGAATCTCTTCGGCAACCTCAACGGCGCCATCTTCCTCGATGCGGGAAATGTGTGGAACCGTAAGAATCCTGACTTTTCTTATAGCAACGACGAAGACGAAAGCATCAAAAAAAGCCTCGATGATTTCAGTCATCTCTATAGGGACAGCGAGTTCGAATTCAAGAATGTGTTTAAGCAGATGGCCCTCGGCACAGGTATTGGTCTGCGCTACGACCTTGGGTTCCTGGTCATCCGTCTCGACTGGGGTATCGCCATCCACTGTCCTTATGATACGGGTAAGTCGGGCTATTTCAATGTCAACAGTTTCAAGAATGCCCAGACCCTCCACTTCGCCGTCGGATATCCCTTCTAAGGAGTGAGAAGTGATAAGTGATAAATGATAAGTGTAATAGTTAAAAAACAACAAGGCGCAGCAACTTTTCACTTATCACTTTTCACTTTTCACTTCTTTTTATTACCTTTGCAGGCAAATTTGAACAAAATAATTTATTCGCTTATGAAACCAACGTTATTTCTTCTGGCAGCAGGCATGGGTAGCCGCTATGGTGGCTTGAAACAACTCGACGGACTGGGCCCCAACGGTGAGACCATCATGGACTATAGTATCTACGACGCCATCCAGGCAGGATTCGGCAAGATCGTATGGGTCATCCGCAAGGACTTCGAAGAGCAGTTCCGTACACAGATCCTCGCCAAGTACGAGGGTCATATCCCCTGCGAGCTCTGCTTCCAGGGACTCGATGCCCTGCCCGAAGGCTTCAGCGTACCCGAAGGTCGCCAGAAGCCCTGGGGAACCAACCACGCCGTGCTGATGGGTAAGGACGTCATCAAGGAGCCGTTCTGCGTCATCAACTGCGACGACTTTTACAACCGCGATGCCTTCATGGTGATTGGCAAGTACCTCTCCGAACTCCCCGAAGGTGCCCGTAACCAGTATGCGATGGTAGGCTTCCGCGTGGGAAACACCCTCTCTGAGAACGGTACGGTGGCCCGTGGTGTCTGTTCCACCAACGAGAAGAATCACCTGACGACGGTCGTGGAACGTACGGAGATCGTCCGCTGCGCTGCCGACGGCAGCAATACCGGCGCCGCCAACGAGCCCATCCGCTACAAGGACGAGCAGGGTCAGTGGGTGGTCGTCGATGACAACACCCCTGTCTCCATGAACATGTGGGGATTCACCCCCGACTATTTCGAGTACAGCGAGGCCTACTTCAAGGAGTTCCTCAGCGACCCGAAGAACATGGAGAACCTGAAGGCCGAGTTCTTTATCCCCCTCATGGTGAACAAACTCATCACCGAAGGCACAGCCACTGTCGAAGTGCTCGACACCACCAGCAAGTGGTTCGGCGTCACTTATGCAGCCGACCGTGAATCCACTGTAGCCCGTATCCAGAAACTCGTCGATGAGGGTGTTTATCCCAACAAACTCTTTTAAAGGTAAAAAGGTAAAAAGTAAAAAGGTAAAAAAGTGAACATCGATATCCTGACAGAAGATCAGTTGGCCCAACTAAGCCAACTGATTTCTGACTCACAGAACATCATCATCACCTGTCATCAGAGCCCTGATGGCGATGCCATCGGTTCCTCACTGGCTTGGGCCTCCTATCTCTGGTCACTGGGCAAGGAGGTATCCATCATCGTGCCCGACCAGTATCCCGACTTCCTGCTGTGGCTGCCGAATACGGAGAAAATCGTCCGCTACGACAAACATCGTGAGAAGTGCGACATGCTCCTGAAGATCGCCGACCTCGTGTTCTGTCTCGACTACAACACCCCTTCGCGCGTCGATGAGATGGAGCAGGCCCTGCTCGACATACAGGCCCCGCGAGTACTGATCGACCATCACCTGAATCCGGATGTGCCGGCGGTACTGACCGTCTCCCACCCCGAGGTGTGCAGCACCTGCGAGATCGTGTTCCGCATCGTCTGGCAGATGGGTGCCTTCGACAGTCTGGACAAGCACTTTGCCATCCCCCTCTATTGCGGCATGATGACCGATACAGGCGGCTTCACCTTTGCTTCCTCGCGGCCGGAGATCTTTTATATCATCTCCCTGCTGCTGACCAAGCATATCAACAAGGACAAGATTTACCGCAACGTCTATCACAACTACAGCGAGAACCGTCTGCGGCTGATGGGCTACGTCATGTACGAGAAACTGGTCTATCTCCCAGAGTACAACGCCTCCTACTACGCCCTGACGAAAGACGAACTCCGACGTTTCCACTTTGTCAAAGGCGACGCCGAGGGACTGGTAAACATCCCCCAGCAGATCAAGGGCCTCCGGCTCTCCATCTCGCTGCGTGAGGACACGGAGAAGGATCGGTACGTGTGGGTCAGCCTGCGTTCCGTCGATGATTTCCCCTGCAACCAGATGGCCGAGCAGTTCTTCAATGGCGGCGGCCACCTGAATGCCTCGGGTGGTCGGCTGAACTGCACCATCGAAGAGGCCATCGAGACCGTCAAACGAGCTATCGCCGCCTTCGGAGAAAAGTTGAAAGGTTGAAGTTCGCGATTAAGCGAGAGCTGTGCCAAACTTGCTTGAGCAATGCCGAACGTGAGCGAACTCGACGTGAAACGTCAAAATTGAAAAGGTGAAAAGTTAAAAAACAACAAGGCGGAGCAACTTTTCACCTTTCACTTTTCACTTTTCACTTCTTTTTACTACCTTTGCAGCCGATATGAAGAAGATTTTATTCTACATCATAGCCGCCATCGTGGTCTTCGCCAGTTGTAACGACTACGAGACCTATGGCGATCAGAAGGAAAAAGAGCGCAATGCCATCAACAAGTTCATTGCCGACTCCAGCATTATGGTCATCTCTGAGGACGTGTTTACCCAGAATGGCTGCAAGACGGACTTGTCACGTAACGAATTTGTCAAACTCGACAAGAGCGGTGTCTATATGCAGATTGTCCGTCAGGGCTGCGGCACCAAGTTGCAGAATGGCGAGACAGCCAATCTGGTGTGTCGTTGCAAGGAGTACAACATCATGAAGGACACAATCGGCGTGGTCACTAGCCTCGCCTATACCGCCGCCTGTCCAGACATCATGCGCGTCACCTGCACCACAGGCACCTTCACTGCCTCCTTCACCAAGGCCATTGCCTACAACATGTACTATTGTTACAACAGTGCGGCAGTGCCCGCCGGCTGGTTGGCACCTCTGACCTACGTGAACGTGGGTGTGCCCCAGAACGAAGGCGAGGAGATCGCGAAGGTGCGTCTGATTGTGCCACACAGTCAGGGTCATGCGATTGCGACCCAGAATGTGACGCCCTACTATTACGAAATCACATTCCAACGAGAAGCATAACGATTTTTTAGTAAATATACAACCCTTATGACACTTATCAAATCCATATCAGGCATCCGCGGAACCATCGGCGGACGCACGGGTGATACCCTCAACCCATTAGACATTGTCAAGTTTACCACGGCCTATGCCACGTTCATCTCCAGAAAGACAGGACGCTGCGGCAAGATCGTCGTGGGCCGCGACGGACGCATCTCAGGCGAGATGGTCAAGAACGTGGTCTGCGGTACGCTGATGGGCATGGGCTTCGATGTCATCAATATCGGCTATGCCACCACCCCGACTACCGAATTGGCTGTCCGCATGGCAGAAGCCGACGGCGGTATCATCATCACCGCCTCACACAATCCCCGCCAGTGGAATGCACTCAAACTGCTCAACAGCGAGGGTGAGTTCCTGACGGCTGCCGACGGTGCAGAGGTGCTCGACATCGCTGCCCGCGAGGACTTCGACTATGCAGAAGTAGATCGTCTGGGAAAATATACGGAGGACAACTCCTTCGACCAGCGCCACATCGACTCCGTGCTCCAGTTGAAACTGGCCGACATAGAGGCTATCAAGAAGCGTAAGTTCCGCGTCTGCGCCGATACCATCAACTCCGTGGGTGGCATCATCCTCCCAGAGTTGTTCAAGGCCATCGGCGTCGATTACGAGATACTGAATGCCGACTGCACGGGCGACTTCGCCCACAACCCCGAGCCGCTGGAGAAGAACCTTCAGGGCATCATGGATAAGATGCGCAAGGGCGGTTTCGATTTGGGTATCGTCGTCGATCCCGACGTTGACCGTCTGGCCTTCATCTGCGAGGACGGCACCATGTTCGGCGAGGAATACACCCTCGTCAGCGTTGCCGACTATATCCTCTCCCACACGCCAGGCAACACCGTGTCGAACCTCAGCAGCACCCGTGCCCTGCGCGACGTCACTGAGAAGCACGGTGGCAAATATACTGCCGCTGCCGTGGGCGAGGTGAATGTCACCACGAAGATGAAAGAAGTGGGAGCCGTGATCGGCGGTGAGGGCAATGGCGGTGTCATCTATCCCGAGAGCCACTATGGCCGCGACGCCCTCGTGGGTATCGTGCTCTTCCTGTCAAGTCTCGCCCAAAAGGGCTGCACCGCCAGCGAACTGCGCCAGACCTTCCCCGACTATCAGATTGCCAAGAACCGCATCGACCTCACCCCTGAGACTGACGTGGATGCTATCCTCGTAAAGGTCAAGGAGATGTTCGCCAAGGACAACAGTGCGACTGTCAACGATATCGACGGTGTGAAGATCGACTTCCCCGACCGCTGGGTTCACCTCCGCAAGTCGAACACAGAACCGATTATCCGCGTCTATAGTGAAGCCCAGACGATGGCACAGGCCGACGAACTCGGCAAGAAACTGATGCAAGTCGTCTATGACATGCAATAAAACAAAACTCCCGCCGGTTGGCGGGAGTTTTTTATTTCAGTGTATCGAAGATAGCGTTCTTTTCAAGCGTCCAGTCTTTGCGCTTGGTCAATTCGGCGTCCTTACCCTTAAACATCTTTGCGGCCTGCTGGTCGCCCTTCAACTGCCAGTTGAGCCAGGCGAGGGCCACCACAGAGAACTCACCGCCATGAGGCTGACGATAGGTACCGCCGTGACCAACAGGGAAGTTGGCAGCGCAGGCAGCCACATGATCGATTTTATGGAAGTCGTCCATACCGTTGCCATAGGCAATGTCGGTCTCACCGCCGAGGAGGTACATGATAGAGGTGTGAATCTCCTTCAGTTTTGACTTCGGAGGCATGGGCATACCACCCACGGCCGAACCGGCATTCTCGTTATTGAAAAGTCCGCTGTTGCAAATCATCAGGGTCTTGATACGCGGGTCAGCGCAATTGAAGAGGGTCTGCAGACCGCCACACGACATACCTGCCACACAGATACTCTTCACGTCGATCTTATTATAATAAGGTGACTTGGGGTCGGCATTCTGAGCGATGATCCAGTCCATCGACTCAATCTGCTGCTCGGTAGTGGACATCGGGCCGCGATAGGGCTGCTCGTCCATCGGGATAAAGCCCGTAGCCAGCACGATATAGCCGTAGGAAGCAATCTCGTTGAGGAAGTTCACATGCTCCCAGGGGGAGTTGGTGCAGGCACCATTGCCCCATACCAATACGGGAAGAGGATTCTTTTTATTGAACTTGGAGAGATCCTGCGGGACGAAAATCGTGTGAGCCGGCAGTGAGGGATCGTCTTGCATAATGGCCTTGTAAGGACCTGTTCCGCCGTCTTCGAGAATACGGGAAGCGGCATTTGCCAGTGTCAGCGACATGAGGGCTGCAACCAGACAGAGCATTCGTTTTGCTTTCATAATCTTGATAGTTTTTATGAGTTAAATATGGTTTTATGCCGCAAAAATAAAAAAAAACTCGGAAAAAAACAAATTTTTCCGAGTTTTTTCCAAGTTTATACCAATTGCTTGGCTCTGTCGAGGGCGATATTGATATGCGAACAGATATTGTCCTCGCCGAGCATCGTGTCGAAACCGGCCTTGTGGAGTACGGCCTGCACCGTGGGATTCACACCCGAGAGCACCACCTGGATACCTTCCTGCTGTGACATCAGACAGAGGTTCGTCAGGTTATGGATACCCGTAGAATCGACAAACGGCACCTTACGCATACGGATGATGCGCACCTTCGGACGCTGGTGGCGCAGGGCGCCCATAATTTCCTCGAACTTGTTACCGGCTCCGAAGAAATACGGCCCGTTGATCTCATAGACCTCCACACCCTTGGGAATCGTCAGGTGCTCCAAGTTACCCAACTGGAAGTCGCTGTCCTCCTCAGCAGGGTCGATCTCGTCGCTGATGACCTTGACATCAGTGGTCTCTGCCATCCGTCGCATGAAGAGCAGACAGGCACAGATCAGTCCCACCTCGATGGCAATGGTGAGGTCGAAGATGACCGTCAGGAGGAATGTCACCCAGAGTACGATGATATCGCTCTTCGGATTCTTCATGATTGAGGTGAAGGAACGCCAGCCGCTCATGTTGTAACTGACGATGACGAGCACACCAGCCAGACAGGCCATCGGAATATACTGTGCCAACGGCATCAGGAAGAGGAAGATGAGCAGCAACACGGCAGCGTGGATAATGCCGGCCACAGGGGTCCGACCACCATTGTTGATGTTGGTCATCGTACGGGCGATGGCACCTGTAGCGGGGATACCGCCGAAGATGGGTGAAGCCAGATTGGCAAAACCCTGGGCAATCAGTTCGGTGTTTGAGTGGTGACGGTCGCCAATGACGCCATCCGCCACCGTAGCCGAGAGCAACGACTCGATGGCACCGAGGATGGCAATGGTGATAGCAGGCGACACCAGACCTTTGATAACCTCCCACGTCAATTCAGGTACCTGGGCACCAGGCAACTGGTTCGAAATAGAGAAGCGGTCGCCGATGGTCTCAATCGAGGTCACGCCGGCATATTGTTTCAACAGCAGGGCGGCTACGGTCATCAAGATGATGGCAATCAGCGAGCCAGGCAGTTTCCCCAACACGCTGCTACGGGAGATCTTCGGCCAGAGGGCTATGACAGCCACTGATCCCACTCCTACCCCGGCACTCCACCAGTCGATGGTGGGGAAAGAGCCGATATAAGCAATCCATTTCTCGATGAAATCGGAAGGCACCTGCGACATCGTCAGACCAAAGAGGTCCTTGATCTGCGTGGTAAAGATGGTCAGGGCGATACCCGAGGTAAAGCCCACCACGATGGGGTACGGAATGTACTTGATGATGGTACCCAAGTGCAGGATGCCGAACAGGATCAGGAACACGCCCGCCATCAATGTGGCGATGGTCAGACCCTCGAAGCCGTACTGCTGGATGATACCATAGATGATAATAATGAATGCGCCCGTAGGGCCACCTATCTGAACCTTCGATCCGCCGAAGACAGAAACCATAAGTCCTGCCACGATGGCAGTGATGATACCCTTCTCGGGTGTAACGCCTGAGGCAATACCAAAGGCGATGGCAAGCGGGAGTGCGACAATACCAACAATAATACCCGCCAACAAATCGGTCGTAAACTGTTTCCGGTTATAATTCTTCAACGTGGAAAACAGTTTCGGCTTGAACTCTAATGTCGTCATATTCTGTTAATTATCTTGAAAACGGGTGCAAAATTAAGAAAAAAGTTAAAATCCTCAAAAAGAATGAACAACTTAATGGAAAATAACCTAAATTTGTTGCCGAAAATCAATTTGAGAGAGAGAAAGTTCACTTTATTTAATCACTAAATTAAAAAAGCATTATGAAAAAAATCATGTTCGCAGTGATGGCTATGATCGCCATCGGTTTCACATCGTGTGGTAACAAGACTCAGGCTCCCGCAGAGGCTGCCGCTGAGGAAGTTGTGTTCGACGCTGAGGAAGAGGCTTCTGCCAGCATCAGCGCTCTGACCGAGCAGATCGAGGCTCAGGATGCCAACAAGTTCCAGGAGGTTCTTGCCACCGTTCAGGAGAAGATCAAGGAGATCATCGGTTCTAATCCTGAGGTTGCCAAGGAGTATGTTGCCAAGATTCAGGACTTCCTGAAGGAGAATGCTGAGAAGATCAAGGCTTTCGCTGGTGAGAATGCTGCTGTTCAGACGGCTCTTGCTGCCATCACAGAGGCTCCTGCCGACGCCGTTGTCAATGGTCTGATGCAGGCTATGGAGGGTGTGAAGGATGCTGCTGGCGATGCTGTTGACGCTGCTGGTGAGGCCGTCGATGCTGCCAAGGACGCTGTCGAGGACAAGGCTAACGAAGTTAAGGATGCTGCCAAGGGAGCTGCCAGCGATGCTGTTGACCAGGCTGCCGACGGCGCTAAGAAAGCACTCGGACTCTAATCGACATGAAGAGATTATTTGTCATTATCACGGCATTCATGGCGACACTCGCCGTGAATGCCGTTGATGATAATACGGTAGAGGTGGTATATAACGGCTCGTCGGCTACAGTCACTGTGGCCAGCAACATCAGCAGTTATATCACCAACCAAAGCAATGGCTCGCACGTCAAACTGATACAGAGCAAGAATGTCAACGACAAGGTTGGGGAGATTACCTATAATCTCTCCGGTACCAGCACTGACGGTGAGTTCTACCTCGAAGGCAGTTACAAGGCCACCGTCGAGTTCTCCGGACTGACGCTGACCAACCCCAGCGGCCCTGCTGTCAACATTCAGGACGGCAAGCGCGTAGCCATCAGTGCCAAGAAAGGTACGACCAACACGCTGACTGACGGATCTGATTATACCGACGACCTGAACGGTTGTCTGCACTGCAAGGGACACACCGAGTTCCAAGGCAAGGGAACCCTCAGCATCGTGGGTAACTTCAAGCATGCCATCTACAGCAAAGAGTATGTGGAGGTGAAGAACCTCACCCTCAACATCACTGCTGCCAAGAAAGACGGTATCCACTGCAAGCAGTACTTCCTGATGAAGAGCGGTACCGTCAACATCAGCGGTGCCGGCGACGACGGTATCCAGGTGGAACTCAAGGAAGACACTCCAACAGCAGCCACTGCTGACCATGAGGACGAGGACACAGGTAACTTCTATATGGAAGACGGTGAACTCACTATCAGCGCGTGCGGCGGAAAAGCCATCAAGGCCGACGGTAGCGTCAATATCAGTGGTGGTACACAGAACTACGACAAGAGTGCCGTCGTCGAATACGCACTGGGTATCAGCAATATTGTGGTCGATGACCTCGAAGGCTCCGATGCCGTCTATGACCTCAACGGCCGACAGCTGCCCGACGGCAAGTCACTCAGCAGAGGTGTCTATATTATCAGAAAGGGAGACCAAGTCAAGAAGGCGATTGTCCGATAAATGAAGCCTTCCCTGTTCCTTGCCCTGCTCTGTTGCATAACAGCCTCCGCCCAGTCTAAACTGGACAGTATTGCACGAGTCCTGAAGGATGCACCCGTTCAGGAAAAGGTGTATCTGCACCTCGACAACACATCCTACTACAAGGGCGACACCATTTGGTACAAATCGTACGTGGTGCGAGCCGACAGCCTGACCTACAGCGACATGAGCCGCATCCTCTATGTGGAACTCGTGTCGCCTGATGGTTTGGTCGTGACACGAGAAAATATCATCGTGTCGCCCGACGGCTATAGCGACGGGAACTTCGTGCTCCATGACTCACTTTACTCAGGCTATTATGAAATACGGGCCTACACGCGATGGATGCTCAACTTCCGAGTGACGGAACATCCATACGGGCGCAAGGATCGTGAATACTTTTATAATAGGGATATGGCACGCGACTTTTTCCGTCAGTTCGGGACGGTCTATAGTCGCGTGTTTCCTGTCTATGAACGACCAGAGTCCCTGGGCGACTACAGCCAGAAATACATTGTCAGTCGTCCGAAAACCCGCATCGAGAAAGAAGAGAAGGAACGACTGGAAGTACACTTCTACCCCGAAGGCGGGCATCTGATTGCGGGTACCCGTTGCGCTGTAGCCTTCGAGGTTCTGGATGAGGAAGGTCAGCATATCGACATCGACGGTACGATAGATGCAGGCGGCAAGTCGCACCCCATCCGCATCTGCACGGAACATCAGGGTAGAGGCCAGTTCTATCTGAACGTACCCGACGGCGAACAGGCCAAGGCCTCGTTTACCTATCACGGAAAGGACTACTCCTTCGACCTGCCCAAGGCAGAACGTACCGGTTGTGCCCTGCATCTCGATGTGGCCAAGAATTCCACCACAGCCGACATCACCCTGCGGGGACTCCCCGATAACCGCTCATACGGACTGGCCGTGCTGTGTCGCGGTGTACTCCGTTCCTTCCAGACTATCAACGGCAGCGGTCAATTCACCCTCGACACCTCACAACTACCCACAGGCGTCAATGACCTGCTGGTCTTCGACGAGGAAGGCCGTCTGCTGGCAGACCGTCTCTTCTTCATCAACCACCACGACTACGACCTGAACCCCATCACCGTCAGCGGTATGCGGAGCGAATACGAGCCTTTCGACTCCATCCGTCTTGAGTTCCAGGCTCCCCCCGAAATGGGACTTATCTCCATCTCCGTCCGCGACGGCG
Organism: uncultured Prevotella sp.; assembly: GCA_905233555.1. Classification (GTDB taxonomy): domain Bacteria; phylum Bacteroidota; class Bacteroidia; order Bacteroidales; family Bacteroidaceae; genus Prevotella. Next base: position 43,981 of record CAJODF010000030.1, read on the forward strand.
CCAACGAGGATTTGACCTACGATACGGGCAATATCGTCACGGACCTGTTGCTCTCCAGCGAACTGAAGGGCTTCATCGCCTACCCAGACTACTATTTCGAATCCGACGACAAGGAACACCGTCGTGCCCTCGACCTGCTGATGATGGTACAAGGCTGGCGACGCTACGACTATGAGGAAATCACCAACAGCACACCCCTGCGCTATCAACCCGAACAGACCATGACCGTCGAGGGAGGCGTCTATCCCACCCCCAACACCATCGAGGTCAAGCCCGGCGAAGTACACTACTGGCCTGCGGGCATCTTCGGCTACGATCCTGAACTCGCAGAAGCCAATGCCGCCAGCAATGTCGGACTGGAGCAGAGTGAGGATCGGGTACAGGGCATGAACCGTTATCAGGCCACGACCCCCGACGATCTCGTGACACAGTCGCAGAGTGGTGCCATCGAGGTGGAACAGGTGGGTTCAGCCCTCTATGTCCAAGATGCCACCAACCCACAGAGTGTTGATGATCCTTACTTCGGTGTTGACCACAAGGGTCTGAAGAAACAGGTGACCGTCATCGGCGAGCTCGTTTTCGAGGACGATATCGCCACCATCGAGATGCAGACCGACGAATCCGGACAGTTCTCCTTCAGTATCCCACCCTACTACGGCAGAGCCATTCTTTTCCTCAGGGCTCACCGCACTGACCTCAGCGAGAAGAAACAGCAGAAGCGCCAAAACAAAGGTATGCTCGATGAGACCGCCTGGCCCGACTACTATGTGAAGCGTGACCTCTTCTACCCCGTCTTCGCCGAGAAATACGACTACTACCAATGTCACCAGCCGGAGTGGGCAGAAGGCACCGATTTCGACGACTACACCCTACCCGACACAGCCCGTCTCTCAAAGATGGACCAAACGCTGAGAGATATTCAGGTAAAGGGTCGCAAACACCGGGGGCGCCACGCCATCGACTACTCCAAACCCGCCTACGTCTTCGACACCTACGACCTCTATAACATCGTCACCGACCGCGGACTCTCCTTCGGACGCTACGATGCCCGCCAGTTCCCCGTACAAGTGAGTATGGCTCTCTTGGGCAACTACAACAGCAACCGTCGCATGCAGGTGTTGGCTCGCCTCAACGATCAGGAGTACCGTCCCTACATCTTCTATCGCAACTACGATCCAGGGCCGACTGCTGCCTCACCCGACAGAGACTCCGAGTGGGTCGTCGCCGCGCCGTTCAGGAGCGACATGTGGGTCTTCGAGAACTCCAAACTGAACCGCCAATGGGAAATGCGACTCTTCACCGACTTCGAACTGCGCAACGAAGACAAACACGTGGAGATGCAATCTACCGTAGCCGACGTCACTCTCGACTACGTGCTGATGCCCGACGACACGAAACGCTACACCTACCGCGACCGTCGCATCATACTCGATGGTATGTACATGGCTGACGATTTCTATCATCCCGACTATAGCCGTCGCCCCCTGCCTGCCGATCTGCAGGACCACCGTCGCACACTCTATTGGAATCCCAATGCCCGTCTGGATGAAGAAGGTCACTTTACCGCCCGTTTCTTCAACAACGGCAAACCCACCCGCATCAAAGTCACCACCGCTGGCATTACCCGATAAAAAAAGCAGTTACGAATCACTCGCAACTGCCTTATTCTTTGCTTTTCCTTGTAGCGGGAGCCGGGATTGAACCGGCGACCTCATGATTATGAATCAGATTTAGACTTTTAATAAATTATAAAATTTTGGAATATATTTGCTGATTAT
>CAJODF010000031.1 GCA_905233555.1 uncultured Prevotella sp.
GGTCCCACCTCTTCCCATTCCGAACAGAGAAGTTAAGCCCGCCTGCGCCGATGGTACTGCAATGCAATGCGGGAGAGTAGGAGGCCGCCCCCTTTTTTCTGAAGCCCCGGAGAGAAATCTCTGGGGCTTTTTCTTTGTTGCTTCAGATATTTTTTCTACCTTTGCATCTGTAATGCAGAGATTGAAGCATTTTTTCGTCTGGCTGAGTCGTATCGGACATTGTCGTGGCTTCGGCATCCAGTCGCCTACGGACTACTGGCTGGTACGTTATGTTATCAATGAACATTGGCCGTACTATCAATATGCTGCATTCGAAAACGAAGATGACTGGTTGGCTCAGAAGTTGGGACTACTCTATTTCCGTCTGGCTAATTGGCGGCAACCGAAGACGATAGAGGCTGATGGCTATCGTGACTATTTCCAGGCAGGATGCAAGAAGGCGACTTTTGGGGAATCATCAGAGTTGATACGTATGACATCGGATGATGATTGTCGTCAGCGACTTGCCTATATATATAATAAGGTGAACGACGATACGGTGCTTATTGTGGAAGGCATCTGGAAGAATCGACCTTTCTGGAAGGAACTGAAGACAGATGAGCGGGCTGTCGTTACCTTCGATCTCTATTATTGCGGAATTGTATTGTTTGATAAAAAACGACATAAGCAGAACTATATCATTAATTTCTAACCAAGAAAGATATGAAAATAACGAAAGTTTATACCCGTACGGGTGATCAAGGAATGACCAGTCTGGTGGGTGGCGTGAGAATTAAGAAAAGCGACATCCGTCTGGAGGCATATGGGGCGGTGGATGAACTGAGTGCCCATCTGGGAATGCTCGTGGCGATGTTGTCAGATGGTGAAGAACGGGACCTTGTCGTACGTGTGCAGAACAATCTTTTCAATGTCTGTACTCACTTGGCTACGGATCAGAGTCAGACACCGCTCTATCCCTCTGCCCATTTGGCTGAGGGAGAGATAGAAATACTGGAAAAACGTATTGACGAACTAATGGGTCGGTTGCCCGAGCGACAGGGATTTGTTTTGCCTGGAGGCGTGCTGGCAGCATGTCAGGCCCATATCTGCAGGACGGTATGTCGCAGGGCCGAACGTCGTATTGCAGCCCTTGCTGAAGTGGCACAGATTGCCCCCGAAATGCAGCAGTACGTGAACAGATTGAGTGACTATCTCTTCGTTTTGGCGAAAATAATAAATTTTAACGAAGGAAAAAGCGAAATTGTTTGGCAAAATGTTTGCAAATAAGAAATAATTGTGTACTTTTGCGGGCAAATCCGGCGAAAGCCGATTTGGAATGAGAAAATAATAATTATTAAGATTTAAAAACTATGTACTGGACACTGGAATTGGCATCAAAGCTTGAAGACGCTCCTTGGCCCGCAACCAAGGATGAGTTGATTGATTATGCAATACGCTCAGGCGCACCTCTTGAGGTGCTCGAGAACCTGCAAGAGATAGAAGACGAAGGCGATATCTATGAGAGCATCGAAGAGATTTGGCCTGATTATCCGACAAAGGAAGATTTCCTATTCAACGAGGATGAATATTAAGAAAAGCAAGCGATGTAACATTTGCTACATCGCTTGTTTTTTGTTTTACAGGATACTGATTTTATCAATATGAAGACTGACATACAGATTGCGCGCGAATGTGAATTGTTACCGATCAGTGACATCGCGTCACAGTTGGGGATAGACCCGGAGAAGATTGAGCCATACGGACGGTATATGGCCAAGGTGCCTGTATCTCTCATTGATGAGAAAAAGGTGAAGAAGAGTCGTCTGATACTGGTGACCGCCATCAGTCCTACGAAGGCAGGTATCGGTAAGACCACCGTTAGCATCGGTCTGACGTTGGGACTGAACAAAATCGGTAAGAAGGCCGCAGTGGCCCTGCGTGAACCGTCGTTAGGTCCTTGTTTTGGCATCAAGGGCGGTGCTGCCGGTGGCGGCTATGCTCAAGTGTTACCGATGGAGAAGATTAACCTGCATTTCACGGGTGACTTCCACGCTGTGACTTCTGCCCACAACACCATTAGTGCCCTGCTCGACAATTATATCTATCAACATCGTAAGGACGGTTTTTCGCTGCGTGAGATATACTGGAAACGTGTGCTCGACGTCAATGACCGGGCCCTGCGCAATGTGGTGACGGGCCTGAGAGGCGATGGCGTAGTTTCAGAAACTGGTTTCGACATTACCCCAGCCTCAGAACTGATGGCTATTCTTTGTCTTGCTACCAGTGAGGACGATCTGCAGCGTCGCATCGAAAATATCGTGTTGGGCATTACCTCTGATGGGAAACCTTTCCGTGTACGCGATTTAGGCGTGGCTGGTGCCATCACAGTTCTGTTGCGCGATGCCTTATCACCCAACTTGGTGCAGACCACAGAACATACACCTGCTTTCATTCACGGTGGACCGTTTGCAAATATCGCCCATGGCTGTTCCAGTGTCGTAGCCACAAAGATGGCGATGAGTTATAGTGACTATGTGGTAACAGAAGCCGGATTCGGTGCAGACCTTGGTGCAGAGAAATTTTTCGATATCAAGTGTCGTAAGGCTGGCTTGCAGCCGCAGTTAGTAGTCATCGTCGCTACCACTCAGGGCTTGAAGATGCATGGTGGTGTGGATTTGGAACATATCAAGGAGCCCAACAGCAAGGGACTGACGGAAGGTCTGAAGAACCTGAATCGTCACATTAATAATATGCAGGGTTTTGGTCAGCCTGTTATTGTGACGCTCAACCGCTTTGACTTTGACACGGATGATGAGATTGATATCGTTCGGAAGAACTGTGAGGACTTGGGCGTGGGCTTTGCTGTCAACGAGGCCTTCCTGAAAGGCGGTGAGGGTGCCGTAGAACTGGCACAGAAAGTGGTGGATACCATCGAGAAGATACAGCCGTTGCCAATACATTTCACCTATCCGGAGAATGATACAATAGAAGGAAAGATCGAGAAGGTGTGTAAGCGTATCTATGGCGCTGCTGCTATGGAGTTCACCAAGACTGGAAAGAAACGGTTGGAGGCTATCCGGGAAATTTTTGGTGATGACAAGGATATCGCACGTTACCCAGTCTGCATCGCCAAGACGCAGTTCTCCTTCTCTGCCGATTCCACCCGTTATGGCTCGCCAGAGGGCTTTACGATTCGTATCCGCGACGTTATCCTCAATTGTGGTAGTGAGATGATTGTGGCCATCGCCGGTGATATGCTCCGTATGCCGGGATTGCCTAAGAGTCCTCAGGCGGAACGTATCACCATCGTAAATGGAGAGATCGAAGGACTATCGTAATGCAATAAAACGGGGTTGTATTACGTTATATGTCCAGTGAGACGTTACTTTATAGTTACGGTTTTACTGCTGGCTGCTTTGACGGTTCAGGCGCAGCAGGATGTTTCCTTCGGCCATTACTGGGCGATGGAACCGTCTTTTAACCCTGCATCTGCTGGTAAGGAAGAGAAACTGAATGTCGTTGTGGCTTATGCCATGCAATTGGCTGGTTTTGAGCATAATCCGAAGACGATGTATGCTGCAGCTGATATGCCTTTTTATGCAATGAATGCCTATCACGGTGTTGGCGCACAGATTATCAATGATGATATTGGTCTGTTTTCCCACAAGCGTCTCGGTTTGCAGTATGCTTATAAGAAATCTTTGTTTGGCGGAACGTTGAGTGCCGGTGTGCAGGCATCTGTGTTGAGCGAAGGGTTCAGCGGTTCTAAGTTGGAGGTCATTGACGACGGCGATGAAGCACTTCCCAAATCCGACGTTACCGGTACGGGCTTAGACCTGAGTGCGGGCTTGTATTACAACCGTCGGAATTGGTATGTGGGCGTCTCGGTTCTGCACTTCAATTCTCCATGTGTAGAACTGGGAGAAAGTAACGAATACAACATCTCCTCATCATATTATTTGACGGGCGGATACAATATTCGGCTCAGAAATCCGTTCTTATCAATACACACCTCTGCTTTGGGGCGTACTGACGGTGTTGATTGGCGGGCCGATATCACGGGCCGTCTGGTATATGCCCATGAGAAGAAGATGATGTATGCAGGCATGTCGTATAGCCCGATGAAATCAGTGACAGCAATGATTGGCGGCAACTTTCACGGCATCCATTTAGGATACAGTTACGAGGTCTATACCACAGCCATCAACATTGGCAACGGCAGCCACGAACTGTTTGTGGGATATCAGACCGAACTGAATCTCTTCAAAAAGGGACGTAACCTGCATAAGAGTGTGAGATACCTGTAAAATGGTAAAAAAGTAAGAAGGTAAAAAAGTAAAAAATTGTATATGGAACAAAATGTAAATGGTAAAAAGCGAATAGGTATTATGGTAAAAGGTCTTTTACCTTTTTACCTTTTTACCTTTTTACTTTTATTATCGAGTTGCTTTGGCAGTAAGTTGGCTTCGTCTGGTGGAGGCGAGGTGACAGGAACGGGTGGAAAGCCCTTCACGGAACCGACGCCTTATGGTATGACTTTGATCAAGCGGGGCCATCTGAAGATGGGTATTGAGAATCAGGACAGTCTTTGGGGTAAGCAGACACCCGTCCGCGACATCTCTGTGGATGGCTTCTGGATGGATGAGACGGAGGTAACCAACTCCAAGTATCGCCAGTTTGTGAATTATGTCCGTGATTCCATCCTTCGGGAACGTCTGGCAGAACTCGACGAAACCTATAGGACTGTGAAAACGGACAAGGACGGTGAGGAGATCGGTTCCCAACTGAATTGGAAGAAGGCGCTGCCCCGTAAGCCGAACGAAGACGAACAGGAAATCATCGACGGACTCTATGTCACCAATCCCGTGACGGGTGAGAAGATGTTGGACTATACACAGTTGAACTATCGTTACGAGGTTTATGACTATACAACGGCAGCCCTCCGCCGTAACCGTCTGAACCCCGAGGAGCGCAACCTGAATACGGACGTTACCGTCAATCCCAATGAGGAGGTATGGATCTCGAAGGATACGGCTTATGTCAACGACGAGGGCAAGATTGTTCGGGAGACCATCAACCGTCAGTTGACGGGACCGTGGGACTTCCTGAATACGTATATTGTTAATATATATCCCGATACTACCTGTTGGGTGAACGACTTTCCCAATGCCGACAACGAGGTGTATATGCGTTATTATTTCTCCAACCCCGCCTATAACGACTATCCGGTGGTAGGCGTGACATGGGAACAGGCAAACGCTTTCTGTGCTTGGCGCACGGAGTATCTGTTGAAGGGCCTGGGTCCTGCAGCCCGTTATATGCAGCGCTATCGTCTACCGACAGAGGCAGAATGGGAGTATGCAGCCCGTGGTAAGGACCAGAACGAGTTCCCGTGGGACAACGAGGATGTGGCCAGCGGCAGGGGATGTTTCTTTGCCAACTTCAAGCCCGATAACGGTAACTATACGAAAGATGGAAACCTGATAACCAGTCGGGTGGGTATCTATGCAGCCAATACTAACGGTCTCTTCGATATGGCAGGTAACGTTGCTGAGTGGACAAGCACTATCTATACCGAGGCTGGTGTGGAGGCTATGAACGATATCAATCCGCAGTTGAAATACAATGCTGCCATTGAGGATCCCTATCGTTTGAAGAAGAAGAGTGTGCGTGGTGGCTCGTGGAAGGATCCTGAGTCCTATATCCGTTCGGCCTGGCGTTCTTCTGAGTATCAGAACCAGCCCCGTTCCTACATCGGATTCCGTTGCGTGCGTAGTTTGGCAAATACAGTTAGTGAGAAAACTAAAACTTCGAGAAAGAAATGACAACATACAGCAAACTGAATATCATCTACCGCTTACAGAAGTGGATGGATAGTGTGCCGGGGCAGACTTTCCTGAACTATGCCTATAGTTGGGGAGCCTCTATCGTGATCCTTTAAACTGACCCACCTGCCAGGAGCAAACTTCTTCCTGTTCTTAGGTATGGGTACCGAGGTTTTTGTGTTCTTTATCTCAGCCTTCGACCGTCCCTTCGACAAGACAACGGATGGTATGGAACTGGATACGCACGTAAAGACCGGTGACGAGGAAGTAGAAGTTGAAGAAGGTGGTAAGGCTACCGTCATCGGAGGTAATGGCGGCACTATCATCATCGGCGGTGGCGGTTCCATCGGTAGCCCGGCAAGTTCGGAAGATATAGGCCAGCCTGGTACTCCAAGTCAGACCAAGGTTGATACTGATGCCATTGCAGCCGTCTCATCATCAGTGACGACGATGGCTGGCGGTGCGCCAGTTGTGCTGCCTGAGGTGAATCCCGAATTAGAAGAAGCTACAGCCAACTATGTCGATGAGTTGAAGCGCCTTACCGAGATGCTCTCGAAGGTATCTGAGCAGAGTGAGCGTCTGGCTCGCGACTCCGAGGAGATGGAGAACTTGAACCGCACCCTGACAGGTATCTGCAAGGTCTATGAGATGCAGTTGAAGAGTGCCAGTTCACAGATTGGTACCATCGACGAGATCAACGAGCAGACTCGCAGGATGGCTGAGCAGATTGCAGAACTCAATAAGATCTACGCCCGTATGATTGAGGCGATGACCGCAAAGATGAACGTATAGGACTATGGCAATTAGGAAAAGACCAGTCTCTCCGCGCCAGAAGATGATCAATCTGATGTATGTCGTCTTGATGGCTATGCTTGCGCTGAATGTCTCTAACGAGGTGCTTAATGGCTTCTCCATTGTAGAAGAGAGTTTGAAGCGCACCACCTCGAATGCGACCTTGGAGAATCTGGCTATATACGATGACTTTGCCGTGCAGATGAAGAAGAATCCGCAGAAGGTCAAGCAGTGGTACGACAAGTCGCAGCAGGTGAAGGAGATGAGTAGCGAACTCTATAACCTGATTGACGAGTTGAAGCAGGCCATTGTGGTGGAGGCCGATGGCGAGGATGGTGATGTGAGGAATATCCGCAACAAGGAAGACTTGGAGGCTGCCAGTCAGGTAATGCTGGCTCCGGGTCGTGGTCGTGGCAAGGAACTCTTCGATGCCGTCAATGCCTATCGGGCCAATCTGTTGAAGATGGTCAACACGACCCGACAGAAGAATCTGATTATCTCCACACTGACTACTGAGGTTCCCAAGAGCGCCAAGGCGATGGGCAAGAACTGGCAGGAATATATGTTTGAGGCCATGCCTGCCGCCGCTGCCGTGACCCTGCTCTCGAAATTGCAGAGTGATGTGCGCTATGCGGAGGGAGATGTACTTCATACGCTGGTGCAGAATATCGACGTGAAGGATATCCGTGTGAATGCCCTTGAAGCCTTTGTGATTCCCAATTCACAGACAATCGTGCGGGGTGATAAGTTCTCGGCCCATATCGTGATGGCTGCTGTGGATACCACCCAGGTGCCGGACATCTATATAGGCAATCAGAAAGTGACGCTTAACGACAATCTCTATGAACGTATCTGTAATGCGACGGGCGACTTTACGTTGGCTGGCTATTTGGAAACGGTAAATGGTAATGGTGAGCGCATCCGTCGTGACTTCGCGCAGAAATATACGGTGGTCGATCCCAGTGCCACTGTCAGTGCCGATTTGATGAATGTGCTTTATGCCGGCTATAACAACCCTGTCAGCATCAGTGTACCAGGCGTTCCCCTGAATAAGATTACAGCTACGATGTCGGGCGGCACGTTACAGCCTGTAGGCCCCGGAAAGTATATCGCCCGTCCGTCAACGGTAGGACAGAATGTCACCTTTACCGTGATGTCTACCAATACGGGCCGTGCCCAGCAGATGGGACAGTTCTCGTTCCGTGTCCGTAAGTTGCCTGATCCTACACCTTATATTAATATGAAGGATGAACATGGCAATCCCACGCGTTACAAAGGTGGCGGACTGGCCAAGGGTCAGTTGGTGGCGGCTGATGCCATCGGGGCAGCCATCGATGATGGTATCCTCGATATTGCTTTCCGGGTACAGAGTTTCGAAACCGTGTTCTTCGACAATATGGGTAATGCCGTGCCGATGGCATCTGAGGGTGCACAGTTCTCTGCCCGTCAGAAGGAGAATTTCCGTAAATTGACACGTAATCGCCGGTTCTATATCTCCCGTGTGACGGTAGTTGGCCCCGACGGTTTGACGCGTACGCTCCAAAACCCGATGGAGGTGATTGTAAAGTAAAAGTAAAAAGGTAAGAAAGTAAAAAAGTATAAGATATGGAAATGAATAGTATAATAAGTAAGGTGAAAGGTGTGGTAAAATGGTTTTTACCTTTTTACCTTTTTACCTTTTTACCTTTAACTGTATCGGCCCAGCCGAAGGCACGCCGTGTGCAGCAGCAACAGCAGGCAGAACAGCAGAAAAAGTCTGGCAGTTCTTCGTCATCGACCATGACTCGTCGTGCGCAGATTTCATTCCCCACCTCTTTGGAAGTGCCTGAGAATGTGGTGTGGCGTCGTGACATCTACCGTGAGATTAATCTCGAGGACGACCCCAATGCAGGACTTTATTATCCCGTGGAGCCCCAGGGCAAGCAGGTCAACTTGTTTACCTATCTCTTCAAGTTGGCGCAGAATGGTTATATCCCCATCTATGAGTATCCTACTGATGGCAGCGATGTCTTTGAGGATGCCTCGAAGGTGGAGATGAAAACCGTCCTCGATAATTACCATATCTTCTATGAGGAACAGAATGGAAAGTTGAAGGTCGATAACAGCGACATCCCTTCTGCTGAGGTCAAGAAATACTATCTAAAGGAGAGCGCCTACTACGATCAGGCTAACTCTTCTTTCCGCATCAAAGTGCTGGCACTCTGTCCCATCATGTTGCGTGAGGACGACTTTGGCGGTGAGGCTACACAGTACCCCCTCTTTTGGGTGAAATATAGCGACCTGGAGCCGTTTCTGAACCGTCAGACGGTGATGACTTCCAGTCTGAACAATGCCGCCACCATGTCGATGGACGACTATTTTACAATGAACAAATACCGCGGTAAGATATACAAGACCACGAATATGCTCGGTAAGACGCTGGCTCAGATCTGTGATGGCGATACCACCAAACTGACGGCTGAACAGAAACGGATTGAAGCTGAACTTGAGGCTTTCCGCAAAAATATCTTCGGTGACCCAGCCAAACGCGACTCGCTCGACAGCATCGCCAATGCCAATCCACAGAACGTGAAGGCAGCCAGAAAGGCAAAGGCTCAAAAGACCAAACAGAATAATGCCCGTCGCACCAAGGTTAGTGGTACAAAGACCAAGAACAGTCCTGCTTCCTCTCCCAGTGGCTCTGCCCGTGTCACTGTCCGCCGAGAACGACACTAAGCGGATTGCACAAAAACTTTAAAAGTGTGCACGTTTCTGCACAAAATTGCACAAGTGTGCATATTCATGTGCAGTTTTCGTTAAACTTCGTTAACTTTGTGTGCGCAAACACCGAAGTTTTGAACATTTCATATACCTTTGCAGCCGTTTTTTAAAGATTGTTAAGGATATGAACAAAATCAGTGCATTTGTTGCCGGCGTGATGCTGGCCACAGCAACAACCGCCACAGCAGGTGGCATCTTAACCAACACCAACCAGAGTATTGACTTTCTCCGTAACCCCGCCCGTGATGCTGCCATCGGTCTTGATGGCGTCTATAGCAACCCTGCAGGTGTGGCTTTCCTGCCCGAAGGTTTTCATCTGGGCATCAACTGGCAGTATGCCTACCAGACACGTACCATCACATGTAACAATCCCGTCTTCGCCTTAGGTCGTAAGAACGGTGGTAACACTACCAAGATTTTCGAGGGTGTGGCCGATGCCCCTTGTATTCCTTCGATTCAGGCGGCCTATAATAAAGGTAACTGGAGTATGCAGTTCAACTTCTCCGTCCCTGGCGGTGGTGGTAGTTGTGAGTTTGCCGACGGCCTTGGTTCTTTCGAGAGTGTGGTGGGCAACATTGCCCATCAGTTACAGCCCCTAGGAGCCACGGGCTACGATATGGATGGTTACATGGAGGGCCGCAACTACTATTTCGGCTTCCAACTTGGTGCGGCCTATAAGATCACGCCTGACCTCTCCGTCTATGGTGGTTTGCGTCTCCTCTACGGCACGGCCACCTATAAGGCCAAGATAAGCAATATCATGGTGAACACGGTCGGCGGTTACCTCGACTTCGGCAGTTTCCTGCAGGGAGCTTCTACCACCATCGACGCTGGCATCGGACAAGTTAATGCTGGTATATCTCAGTATGAGGCCGCAGGAGTTCCTGCCCCCGCAGAACTCACTACAAAGTTGGCACAACTCGAAGGCACAAAACAGAGTCTCAATGCCCTGCAGAAATATTCACAGGGCGTGAACCTGCTCTGTAACCAGTGGTCAGTAGGTGTCGCTCCTGTGGTGGGCATCGACTACAAGGTAGGTCATTTTAATTTCGCCGTGAAATATGAAGCCAAAACGCAGATTCACATGAAGAACGAATCGACGGTCAATGAGGCCAGTGAGATACCTGCTGTCAATAAGTTCCGTGATGCTGAGAAGATCGATGAGGACTCGCCCGCACAGTTGGCTATCGGAGCCATGTGGAGCATCACCGATGAAGTGCGTCTGAACCTGGGTTACCATCACTTCTACGACAAGGATGCTACTTGGTACAATAACACACAGAACCTGCTTGACGGTGGTACCAATGAGTACTTGGCCGGTGCTGAATGGGACGTTACCGACCGCCTGACAATCTCCGCAGGAGGACAACTCACACGTTATCAACTTACTGATGCATACATGAACGACATGTCGTTTGTGGTGAACTCCAGCAGTGTCGGTTTCGGTTTCAACTATAAGGCTAGCAACCATGTAACTCTCAAAGCCGCCTATTTCCAGACCAATTACGAGAATTACGACCGTGTCACTTCAAAGGAGCCCCTTGTCAGCGACTCCTTCACCCGTACTAACCGTGTACTCGGCATCGGTTGCGATCTGACATTCTGATTTACAGTGGATCTACGTCGTAGTAGATCTGAAGAGAGGCATAGCGCTTGTTCTGTAGCATCTGCTGCTGGGCAAGCGCTAAATATTTGCGTGTCTCGATTCTGTTGAGGCTGAGTTCGAACTTCAGGACAATCTTACGAATGGATAGTGACTTGACCTTGGAGATACCTGGTTTGTCGGGACCGAGAACACGGCCCGGGAACCACTGGCGCAGCAGACGGCCCATCTCGATGCCCGCAGCTTCGACAATGCGGTCCTGATGGTGTTTCAGATAGACATAGACCAGGCGATGGAAAGGCGGATAGTGGAACTGTTGGCGCTCTGTAATCATGGAACGGTAGAAAGCCGCATAATCATTGTGGACCACCTGTTGGATTAATGGGAGGTCGGGACTCTTGGTCTGCAGGATGACGAGTCCTCGCCGACCCTTTCGTCCGGCTCTGCCACTCACCTGCGCCATCATCATAAAGGCATGCTCGTAGGCCCTGAAATCGGGATAGTTGAGCATGGTATCTGCATTGAGGATGCCCACCACAGAGACCTTGTCGAAATCGAGGCCCTTGGAAATCATCTGGGTACCGATGAGGAGGTTGGTGCGTCCGGTGGAAAAGTCGCTGATGATGCGCTCATAGGCCTGACGGGTACGGGTGGTGTCGAGGTCCATGCGGGCGATACGTGCCTCCGGGAAAATGTCACGTACGTCGGTCTCAATCTTCTCCGTACCGTAGCCACGGGTCTGTAGGTCCTTGCTGCCACAGGCAGGACACTCCGTAGGCACCTGATAGACAGCCCCGCAATAATGGCATGTGAGTTGGTTCAGGTTGCGGTGGAGGGTGAGCGACACGTCACAATGACTGCAATGGGGCACCCAGCCGCACTGTTTGCACTCGACCATGGGCGCATAGCCGCGTCGGTTCTGGAAAAGGATGGCCTGTTCACCTCGTTCCAAGGCCTCACGTACCTTCGCTAATAACAGCGGCGAGAAGGGTCCGTTCATCATCTTACGGTGCTGCAGGTCCTTGATATCTACAATCTGTATCTCTGGCAGTTCGATACCCTTGTAGCGTTGGGTGAGTTCGATAAGTCCGTACTTGCCGCTCATGGCGTTGTAGTAAGTTTCCAACGACGGCGTAGCCGTGCCAAGCAAGGTCTTGGCCTTGAACAACTGCGCCAGCACGATGGCAGCGCTGCGGGCATGATAGCGGGGCATGGGATCCTGCTGCTTGTAGGACGTCTCATGTTCCTCATCGACAATTACCAGACCGAGCCGTTGGAAGGGCAGGAAGACGGCACTGCGGGCACCGAGGATGACATCGTAGGGATTCTGGGAGAGCTGCTTCTGCCAGATCTCCACACGCTCGGCATCGGAATACTTGGAGTGGTAGATACCGAGACGGTTGCCAAAGACCTGTTGCAGACGTTCCATAATCTGAACGGTCAGGGCAATCTCCGGCAGGAGGTAGAGTACCTGCTGCTTCTGTTGGATAGCCTGATGGATGAGATGGATATAGATCTCGGTCTTGCCGGAAGAGGTGACGCCATGAAGTAGGGTGACGTTCTTCTTGAGGAACGAAAACTGTATCTGATTAAAGGCATCCTGCTGGGGCGCATTCAGGGGTTTGATCTTGTCGAAGTGGGGTTCTCCTCCATGATTCAGGCGTCCCACTTCTTTCTCATAGACCTCTAGAATACCGCGTTTCTGCAAAGCCGTCACAGCCTGCAATGTGTTGTTCTGATTCAGCAACTCATCGCGACTAATCTCATTATTAAAAGAAAGATAATCAACAAGCACCTTGAGTTGTTTGGGGGCACGTTTCAGCATGTCGAGTGCCACATGGAGAGCCTGTTCGTTGCGAAAGCTCGGCGTGAGACGGATATAGGTCTCTGTTTTGGGTCGATAGCCATCTTCAGCCTTCAGTCCTGAGGGGAGTGCGGCTTTATAGACCTCGCCGATGGGTGACATGTAATAGTCGGCTATCCACTGCCAGAGGCGCAACTGTGTATCGAGGAGGATTGGCTCAGTATCGAGCACCTGAAGAATATCCTTGATCTGTATCTCACGAGGGGGAACATCCTCTTTATGCGTTTTGGCTACGATACCGACGTAGGTTTTGCTACGTCCGAAAGGAACCAGCACACGAACACCAATCTTCACCTGTTCCACCAGCGGAGCTGGTATGGAATAGGTGAAGAGACCGTCGAGCGGCAAAGGCAGGATGACGTCGATGAACAAAGCCTATTTAGAAGTAATAAGCGGCTGAGATCTGCCAAGACTTGGGCTTGGTATCATCGTTATGGAATGCGGCATCCGTTGCAGCCTTCCAAGAGGCATCGGCAGTGGAGCCCAAGGCGATGTTATAGGCAAAGCCCACTTCTAAATGACTTGAGAAATAGATGCCTGCTCCCAGATTGACACTGAAGGACGACTTCTTCAACTGGAAGGTATTCTCGACATTGTCTTTCTTCCATTTAAATTCGCTATCGCCTACGTTAAAGGCGAATTGGGGACCTGCTGCCACATAGACACCTGCGGTACTTCCAATACCCAATTTCAGACGGGCATTGACAGGCACGAGGATGCTCTTCTGTGTGATAGTCTCTCCATTGACCTCAGACTTCTTCTGATCATAGAGTCCGGCGATATCAACACCCAGACCACCGATAGGCAGTGAGATCTGAAGGGTAGGACCGACAAACCAGCCCAACTTGTTGTCTGTGTTAAAGACAGAGTCATCAAACTTCAAGCTCTGGATATCAAGACCACCCTTGACGCCAAACTTGATACTTTGTGCCTGCACAGCCATTGTCATGGCAGAAAGCAGTACAACTAAAGAAATAATCCTTTTCATAATTGATCAATTTATAGTTAAATGTTATTGTTTCATTTTTTCAATTCCGGATAACTGACGCGGGTGTGGTAGATCGTCTTTAGTTTCTCGATAAGGACGGTCTTGGTGTACTCAATGTCACGGAAGGTGATGGGACACTCGCGGAAATAGCCTTCCGACACTTGACCGTCGATGAGGCGGTTCACTAGGTCACGGATGCTCTTCTCCGTATAGTCGGGTAGTGAGCGTGAGGCTGCTTCCACCGAGTCGGCCATCATTAGGATGGCCTGTTCCTTGGTGAAGGGGTTGGGCCCTGGGTAGGTAAACAACAATTCATCGACCTTGTCATCGGGGTGGGCGTTCTTCTGCTGCACATAGAAGTACTTTGCCTTGCCCTGACCGTGGTGAGTGGCAATAAACTCCTTGATGATGTCGGGCAGGTTATACTTGTCGGCCAGTTTCATGCCTTCGGTCACGTGACTGATAATCATCTGGGCACTGTCTATGTAGGACATGCTCTCATGCGGGTTCACGCCCGACTGGTTTTCGGTGAAGTAGATGGGGTTGATGGTCTTGCCTATATCGTGATAGAGGGCTCCCGTCCGCACCAGTTGACTCTTGGCCCCGATCTTCTGGGCAATCTCACCAGCGAGGTTTGCCACTTGGATGGAGTGGTTGAAGGTGCCGGGCGCCACCTCACTCATACGGCGCAACAGGTCCTTATTCATGTCGGAGAGTTCAATCAGGGTGATGTTCGACGTGAAGCCGAAGGCCTTTTCTATGAGGTAGAGCAACGGGTAGGAACAGAATAGCAACAGTCCGTTGATAATCAGGTAATTATACTCGTTGTACTCAATCTTCGTGAGCGAATTCTCGCGAATCCAGTCAAGAGCGAGGTTGGTGAGGGCTGCCGAGGCAGTGACGAGCACAGCAGTCCAGAACAATTGCGACCGGCTCGACAGTTCTCGCAGCGAGTAGATGGCCACTAGTCCAGCCACTAGTTCCACGGCTACGAACTCCAACGGGTACTGCAGCACACAGGCGCAGATGAGTATCATTGTGGTGTGGGCGATGAAAGCCGTGCGTGAGTCCATGAACACGCGGATGAAGATGGGCACCATCGCAAAGGGGATGATATAGACGTGGAGGATGTTGTGGCTCACCATCATTGAGGCACCGACCGTGAAGATGATGATGAGCGAGTAGAGCATGGCCAATGATCGGGGTTTCTCGAAATAATCCTTGCGGAACAAGGTCAGGAAGAAAGTCATGCAGATCACCAAGATGGCGACGTAGAGTATCTGTCCCAGAATGGTGACACTGATCTGCTGCTTGTTTTTCTCGCGGCGATCTAGTTCTTTCTGGAAGGATACGAGGATGTTATAGGTCTTGGCATCCACGATCTCGCCTCGGTCGATGATCTTTTGACCTTCCTGAGCCAGTCCGCTGGCTAGGGGGATGCTGTTTTGGAGGTCGGCCAGACTGGCCTCACTTCGCTCCTTGTCGTAGATCAGGTTGGGTGTGATATAGTCGTTTAGGTTGCACTTCTGGAGTATCTCCCTATGGGCTAACAATTCCGGCTCGGCAAAGATGAACTCGTAGGCTGACACGGTGGAGTAGATCGTGCTGATCTGTGAGCTTACGGCCACTTTTCCGTTGATGATACGGATCATCTGTGTCGTATCTTTACTGAACTTGCTATAGTCAGCATTGCTCATGATACCCCGTGCGTAGAGAGTGTGCAACCGGTTGGCAATGATACTAATATAGTCGTCGGGTAGTCCGGGAATACCCATATCGTAGTCTTTCGCAAACTGTTGGGTCTGGATGACCTCTGTTTCCTTGTTGAAATTAAAGTAGGGCTCGTACAATCGCATCAGCGAGTCGCGCTCGGCCTTCACCACCTCGTCCGCCTTGTAGATAGGGAAGTCGAAGGGTGCCTTCAGGTCGGAATAGATCCAGGGCTTGCCCTTCTCGATGCGGTAGGTGTTGTTTCTGTCGCGTGGAAGCGCCCATGTGATGATGGCCACAGTGCCTATGATCAGTCCTGCACGGATCAGGAAAACGTGCCAGGAAATGTCGGATTTGATATTAAAAATACCCATAATACTTATATTTGGGTACAAAGATACAAAATAAATTGAGAATTGAGAATTCTTTTTGAAAAAAAAGCGGCAAAGCCGAGCGGAGAATAGAGTTTTTTTTGTAATTTTGCACCCAAATTGCAATTTTTATGTCTGAGAGAAGAGTGAGGGTGCGATTTGCACCGAGTCCTACGGGACCTTTGCATATTGGCGGTGTGCGTACTGCCTTGTATAATTATCTGTTTGCCCGTCAGCATGGTGGTGACCTGGTGTTTCGTATCGAGGATACGGACTCGAACCGTTTTGTGCCGGGAGCAGAGGAGTATATCATCGAGTCGTTCAAGTGGTTGGGTATCCAGTTCGACGAAGGCGTGAGTTTCGGAGGCGACAAGGGTCCTTACCGTCAGAGTGAGCGGCGCGAGATTTATAAGGAGTATGTGCAGCAACTGCTGGATGCCGGAAAGGCGTATATTGCCTTTGATACTCCCGAAGAGTTGGAAGCAAAGCGACAGGAGATAGAGAATTTCCAGTACGACAGTCATACGCGTGGCATGATGCGTAACTCGCTGACTCTGCCCAAGGAGGAGGTGGAACAACTGATTGCCGAGGGTAAGCAGTATGTGGTGCGCTTCAAGATTGACGCTGGACAGGAGGTTTTGGTGAACGACCTGATTCGTGGGGAGGTGCGTGTGAAGACGGATATTCTTGACGATAAGGTGTTATATAAGAGTGCCGACCAGTTGCCGACCTAT
This sequence comes from uncultured Prevotella sp., assembly GCA_905233555.1. Classification (GTDB taxonomy): domain Bacteria; phylum Bacteroidota; class Bacteroidia; order Bacteroidales; family Bacteroidaceae; genus Prevotella. The sequence goes on from CAJODF010000031.1 coordinate 16,627, forward strand.
CATCTGGCGAATATCGTGGATGACCATCTGATGGAGATTTCTCACGTGATTCGTGGCGAGGAGTGGTTGCCTTCTGCTCCCTTGCACGTGTTGCTGTATCAGGCTTTTGGCTGGGAGGACACGATGCCGCAGTTTGCCCATCTGCCGCTGTTGCTGAAACCCGTTGGTAATGGCAAACTCTCAAAGCGTGACGGCGACAAGTTGGGCTTCCCTGTGTTCCCCTTGGAATGGCACGATCCCAAGACTGGCGAAGTTAGTTCCGGCTATCGCGAAAAAGGATATCTGCCTGAAGCCGTCATCAACTTCCTTGCTCTGCTCGGCTGGAGTCCCGGTAATGACCAGGAACTGATGACTTTGGACGAAATGGTCAGTCTGTTCGACATCTCCAAATGCTCGAAGAATGGAGCCAAGTTCGATTTCGTGAAAGCTGCATGGTTCAACCATCAATATCTCATACGGCGTCCCGACATCGACTGGTGTCCGGCTTTCGACAAAGTGCTCAAGGAGAACGGCATCTCAGCCACTGCTGAACAGGAGGCCGAAGTGGTGAGGATGATGAAAATGAAGGTCATCGAATACACTGACAGTCTTGGCAACAAGAAGAAGCGTAACATCTCTTTCGTCAGTGACCTCTGGCCCCTAACTAAGTTCTTCTTCGTGGCTCCAACTGAATTTGACAGGGAAGGCGATAAGTTCATCCGCAAGAACTGGAACGAAGATACTGCCGACCAGATGCGCCAGATGATAGCAGTACTGGAGACCATTACAGACTGGAGCGTGGAAGGTCAGAAAGCTGTTGTCGATCCATGGGTGGAACAGACTGGTATCAAGCCCTGGAATGCATGGCGCATTGCTCTGGTAGGTACAGGCCAGGGTCCAGATATGTACGAACTCTCGGCCTTCTTAGGCAAGGAGGAGACCATCGCTAGAATGAAAAAAGCCATCAACGTACTGGGCTGATGATATACAACCTGATCATATACATTTATCTCTGGGGAGTGGCTGTTTATAGTCGCTTCAACGAGAAAGTGCGGAAGATGTGGCGTGGAGAACGGGCCGCTTTCGGTGTGCTGAAGGAAAAGGTGGATCCGCAGGCGAAGTATGTGTGGTTCCATGCGGCTTCGTTGGGTGAGTTTGAACAGGGCCGCCCGTTGATGGAGCGTCTGCGCAAGGAGTATCCTGAGTACAAGATCTTGCTCACGTTCTTCTCACCTTCGGGTTATGAGGTTAGGAAAAATTACGAAGGGGCGGATATTATCTGTTATCTGCCGTTGGACACCCCCATCAATGCCATCCGGTTCCTCAGGCTGGTACGTCCTGTGATGGCCTTCTTTATCAAGTATGAGTTCTGGTATAATTATCTCCATATCCTGAAACATCGGAATGTGCCTGTCTATAGTGTGTCGAGCATTTTCCGTCCGGATCAGGTCTTTTTCAAGTGGTATGGTCGTCAGTACGGACGTGTGCTGAACTGCTTCACGCATTTCTTCGTGCAGAATGAGGTTAGCAAGGAACTGTTGGCGAAGATCGGTATTACGTGCGTATCTGTGGTGGGTGACACGCGTTTCGACCGGGTTATCCAGATCAGGGATGCCGCTAAGCAACTCCCGATAGTGGAGAACTTCATAGAAGGGACGCAAGAAAGTGAAAAGTCTCCCAAGGTATTTGTGGCCGGAAGCAGTTGGCCGCCTGATGAAGAGATCTTTATCAAGTATTTCAATCTGCATAAGGATTGGAAACTCATTATTGCGCCCCATGTCATCGGCGAGGATCATCTGCAGCAGATAGAGAAGTTGTTGGATGGTCGCAAGGTGGTCCGCTATACCCAGGCAGAAGCCAATGACCAACTATCAACGGCTGATGTCCTGATTATCGACTGTTTCGGGTTGTTGTCGAGCATCTATCACTATGGGGATGTTGCCTACGTGGGTGGCGGCTTTGGCGTGGGCATCCATAACCTCTTGGAGGCTGCCGTCTGGGATGTGCCTGTGTTCTTCGGGCCCAACAACCAGAAGTTCCATGAGGCACAGGGTTTGAAGCAGAGCGGTGGTTTCGAGATCAAAGAATACGAGGACTTTGAACGGCAGATGAACCGTTTCGCCTCAGATAGCGACTATCTGCAGGAACAAGGCCGGAAGGCCGGACAGTTCGTTCAAAGTCTGGCTGGTGCCACAGAGAAAGTGATGGCCTCTATTTGTTGATGATCTCCAGTCTTCTTATACCCTGATAATCAATCCATTTCTGTTTTTCCAGGTATTGCATGATCAGGTCGGTGGTCTGGACGTTCAGCGTCGTGGCTGCACCTTCGGGAATCTTACTTGTGGCAGTGATGTAGTTGTTGGTGGCTACACGGTACTTGCGTTTCATATCAAGTTTCTTGCCGTTGGGCGTCAGCAGTTGGACACTCTTAATCCTGGAGGGATTCACCTTGTCGAGGGTCAGTTCACACTTCATGCCCCCTACGTACGGGAAACTGACGAGTATGTTGTTGCAGTAGCTCGTCAGCATTCTCAGAATCTCTTCGCCTGTGAGATTGAGGATGACGGCATTGTTGTTGAAGGGATCCATCTCCAATACATCGCGAACGGTAATGTCGCCGGCAGGATGTGAGTCGAGGCGTACGCCACCGGGATTCTCTACGGCAATATCTGCTCCTGTCTCCGACATGAAGGCGTCGCACATCATACAGCCCAGTTCCTCACGGGCCTCGAAAGGGGTCTCTGCCGTTGCCAGTACCCGCTTGAACTTGGGGTCGTCGCTGAAATGATTCACCATTGCCTCTACGAGCGGATTCTTTTTCGCATATTTCTTGATGTCGATATATTCGGCCTTTCTGTCGATGATCTTGCCATCCTCGAGGGTGATGGTAGTGTAGGTAACACGGTTGAACTTGTTCTTGTTCTGAGTGATGAGTACCCCGTTGACAACCTCGTCGCCTTTCAGTTGGGTATGCGTATGACCGCCGATGATGAGGTCGAACCAAGGGAAGATTTTTGCCATCTCCTGATCATCGGGATAGCCTAAGTGGGAGAGAAGGATGGTGACATCGCATTGTTTGCTGAGCCACTCGTACTTGCTGATTTCTGTCATGGCAGGTGTGAACCAGATACCCTTCAGGTTGTCGGGGTGGGTGCCGGGGATACCCTGTGCACCCAGTTGGATGACACCGATGACACCCACCTTCAGACCAGCCACATCGAACACCTGATAAGGGACGGTGCGGATGCCGGCAGAGTCAGTGGAGAAAACGTTGGCGCAGATATAACGGAAATTGGAAAGTCCGATGAGGCGCTGAAGCGAGTGGACGTCGAACTCGTGGTTACCTAGTGTGGAGCCGTTGAAACCGACCTGGTTCATCAGTGCCACCATGGGATAGCCAGGAATCTCGTATTTGTCGTTCAAGGGGTTACCCGTGCGGTTGTCGCCGGCAGAGAACACCAGCAGCGAGGGGTCTTCTGCCCGCAGACTGTCGATGAGTGCTGCTAATTGTGGGAACACGCCTATCTGGGCGTGCATATCATTGACAGAAAGGATATGAATCTCCCTTTTTTCTGCGCTAATGGTTAAGGCCAGCGAAAGCGCCAACCAAAGGATTGCAAACTTTTTCTTCATTCGTTTTGCGCTAAAAGTTATTAATGCGGCTGCAAAGGTACAAAATATTTCTTAAATAAAAGCATTTATTTTTGATTTCTTAGTAACTTTGCGGTCTAAAAATGTGAAAGCGAAAATAAAAGTAGAATAAGTGTAATATAGAGGAAATATGAAGAAGTATTTTGTTTTGTGCCTTGCAGCCGTGGCTTTGATGAGTGCCGGCAAGCAGGATGGTGCTATCACCAAGGAGAATGGTGTCACCGTTGTGAACACCACCACCATCGCTAAGGATGTGGAGGGCTATAATGGTCCTGTGCCTTTGAAGATCTACATCAAGAAGAATAAGATAGAAAAGGTGGAGTTGCTGAAGAATCAGGAGACGCCCAAGTATTTGGTAAAAGTAAAAAATGCGATATTGAATGCTTGGGACGGTCTGTCGGTCAAGGATGCGAAGGCCAAGAAGGTTGATGGTGTGACAGGAGCCACCTTTACGTCGGATGCCATCAAGGAAAACGTCCAGAAAGGACTAGAATACTATCAGAAGAATAGCAAATAAGGAGTGAAAAGTGATAAATAAAAAGTGAAGGAGTTAGGTGCTAACTCCTTTTCTTTTTTGCCATATTTCTACCGAGTTGACGATATTCTGCCAGAGGATGTAGCAGCCTGGCCCTACTGATGAGAGCGGATTCAGGTAGGTCGATGAGAGCCAGATGGCAAAGGCTGTGTTCTTTTGCCCTAAGGCCTGTCCTGCCTCCTGGGTGTGGTTGAAATAGTGGCCGATGAAGCGTCCTACGGCAAACTGTACGATACAGATAACCAGTCCAAAGATAGCTATTGCCATCAGCAGGGCGATTGTCGCATCGGAATGAACGATGTTCTTCACCGTAGTACCCGTAACAATCATCAGCGAACAGCCCCAGAGATAGTAACTCAGGTCTTTAATCGAAATGATCTTTTTGTGCAGCCGGTGCATATAGTGCTTCACGATATAGGCTAACAACATCGGAACAATCAGTACGATGAATACCTCGTGGAGAATCTTAATGAAGGCTGCCCAGAAGGTGATGTCTGCGCCTTTCTCGATGAGAGGGAAACAGATGGGTACTAATAGAGCGGTGATGAAATTTGAGATGAAGGTGAAGGTCGTCATCTGCTCTAGGGAGCCTCCGAGTTTCTGGGTAACAACGGCAGCCGCTGTGGCACATGGACAGATGATGCACATCAGTAAGGCCTCCAATAAAATGTGGTATGAATGGTGTGGAATGAGGATGGCAGCCATGATGAGGCCGATGAACAGCAGTTGGAAAAGACTGACCCAGAAATGCCAGGCCACAGGGCGCAACTTATGGAAATCCACCTTGCAGAACGTGACAAAAAGCACCAAGAACATAAACATCGGGAGGATGGCTTCGAAGATGGGGTCGAAGAACGCTGCAGCCGACTCCAACTGAGGCGTGAGGGCAAAGAGAAGATAAAGCAGACTGCCTGTTCCCATGGATACAGGCAGTGTCCAGTCCTTCAAGAACCTGATGACAGTCGAGTTGTCACTCTTCATTCAGGTAATATTTCGAATACGCCACGTAGTGCTTGGCATTGTCCGTCTGTCCGGGACTGACGGGTTTGAGGTACTTGGCAGGTACGCCGCCCCAGATTTCGTGAGGGGGAATCTTCGTGTTCTGCAATACCAGTGCCCCTGCCGCCACGATGGCTCCCTCGCCAATCTCACAATTGTCGAGCAGGGTGCTGCCCATGCCAATCAGGGCACCATCGTGTATAGTGCAGGCATGTACGGTGACATTATGTCCGATGGTCACATCGCTGCCGATATGGGTGGGACCTGTATCATGGGTCACATGTACACAACTGCCGTCCTGCACATTCGTACGGTCACCGATGGTGATGGGAGCCACATCGCCTCGCACGACAGCATTGAACCATACCGAACATTCGTCACCCATCGTCACATCACCCACGATGGTGGCATTCTCGCTGAAATAACAGTCCTTGCCCCACTTGGGCGAAAGACCTCTGTAACTCTTTATCAGTGCCATTAGGGTACGTCGTATTCTATGATGCCGTCATTGGCAGATTCTTCCTGCAATTCTTTGCCTTTCTTTTCCAGGTATTTCAACATATTCTTTTTCCAATCTACCTTGTGGGTCTCGTCGATGAAGTTGCCAATGAGCCACTCCCCATGTTCAAAGACCAACTCCAATTGTACCTTCGTCTGACTACCTAAGTTGTGCAGGGTGAAGAAGGCATTGGCGTGGGTGTTGTCCTTTACATCGACCTTCAGGTTGCTGATGGTGATCTTTCCCCAGTCCTGACCCATGATCCAATAGTCGGAATCGAAGAAGCCCCCTCTGCCCATGTTCTCGGCATCTTTGGAGTTGACCATCTGTACGAGGGTCTTCCATTCCCCAGTGCAGTAGGCATCATCCAACTGGTCGTTGGAGGGTGTGATATCGTTGATCTCAGGATAAGCCTCGGCCACAGCCGCATAGATGGCATTCACACGATCTGTGATCAGTTCGGGGTCGGCACTGTCGCTTGTTCCATTGTTAGTTACGGCTTCTTCCACAGGCGGCGCATCATTTCCCAAGGGGATGATATTGCCCTTGTCCTTGTTGCCGCAACTGGCCAGAGCCAGGAGGATGCAGCCAAATAGAATGTTTTTTCTCATATCCATAGTCTTGATGGTGAATATGTAAAAAGAGCAGCATGGCGAACCATACTGCTCTCTCGTATAGAATCAATTAGAGGTTCGGATTGATCTTGCTCCACTCTGAGATGGGAGGAACGATGTTCAGTGTCACCAGCTCGTCACGCATCTTGCAGAGGTGCTCGTAACTCTGATCCAGTTTGGCGTTCTCTTCGGCAGTACCTTGGGGAACCTCGAACTTAGCACCCTCGGCAGTCATGGTGGTCTTCATGGCCATCATGATGTGGTCGTACTTGTCGGTCTTTACGTAAGTACCAACGGGGAAGCGGAAAGGCTCACCACCCATGGCTGCACGAATCATCTCAACTGAGAGATAAGCGGGGCTCTGGAAAGAACTGCGTCCGCGGAGTTCGATGATCTTCGCACCACCCTTGGTCACATCGACCTTCATCTGCTCCCACTCCTCAGCGGGGAACTCAGCAGTACCGATGATGTCAGTCAGTTTACGACCAGCAATCTCCACGTGGCTGCCAAAAACAGCCATCTGCTCACCGTGTCCACCGTATGTAGCACAACCAGTGATCTGGTTCTGCATCACACCGAATTTCTTGGCGAGAGCGCTCTGCAGACGGGTTGTGTCGAGGCCAGCGAGGGTTGTCACCTGTCCGGGCTTCAAACCTGAGTAGAGCAGAGTCACCAGACCTGTCAGGTCAGCGGGGTTGAAGATAATCACCACGTGCTTCACATCGGGGCAGAATTTCTTGATGTTCTGACCGAGTTCCTCAGCAATCTTACAGTTGCCTGCGAGCAGATCCTCACGGGTCATACCGGCCTTACGGGGAGCACCACCTGAAGAGATGATGTACTTCGCATTTTTGAAAGCCTCCTCGGCATCTGTGGTAGCCACAATGTTCACATCGTCGAAGCCACTCTGACGCATCTCCTCGGCTACACCCTCTGGAGAGAAAACGTCGTAAAGACAAATCTCACTTGTCAGACCCATCATCAAAGCGGTCTGAGCCATGTTCGAACCAATCATACCAGCTGCGCCGACGATGGTCAATTTCTCATTTGTTAATGCCATAATTCCTATGTCTTAAATTGTTTGATTATCAAAAGTGCTGCAAAGATACGAAAAAAACTCGTGCCCCCCTCTTTTTTTGTATTAATCTGTGTTAATCTGTGAAATCTGTGGCTAATTCTTCGTACCTTTGTAAAGTCGAAATTACAAAAATGAATAATTTATGAATATAAATCAGCGACTTCAGGACTTGCGCGAGGTGATGCAAAGAGAGCATCTGGCTGCGTTTATTTTTCCCAGTACGGACCCCCATCAGAGTGAATATGTGGCCGACCACTGGAAGGGGCGTGAGTTTATCTCGGGCTTCAACGGCTCGGCAGGAACGGCTGTAGTCACCATGACCTCTGCCGCCCTTTGGACAGACTCTCGTTATTTCCTCGCAGCGGAGGATCAGTTGAAGGGTACAGAGTATCAGTTGATGAAATTAAAAATCGAAGGTACCCCTACCATCGCCCAGTGGATAGGTAAGGAATGTGGCCCTGGGGCTGAGGTGGCCATCGATGGCACGTGCAGTTCTGCTAGCGAAGTGAAGGAACTTATTGCCGACCTCCGCAAACAAGGCGGCATCACCCTCCGAACGAACTTCGATCCTTTGGCACTTATCTGGTCTGGGCGTCCGGCTATTCCTGAGAATCTAGTGGAAATCTATCCTTTGGAGTATGCAGGAGAGACGGCTCACGACAAGATTGCCCGTATTCGTCAGGCCCTGCGAGAACAACATGCCGATGGGATGCTGATGGCTGCCCTCGATGACATCGCTTGGACGCTGAACCTGCGAGGCTCGGATGTGCATTGCAATCCCGTCTTTGTTTCGTACTTGCTCATCGCCCCCAACGATGTCACCCTATATATAAATAAGGTGAAACTCTCGCCTAAGGTTATTGCCTACCTGAAAGCCGAAGGGGTAGGGGTGGCGTCCTACGAGGATGTGCGTAAAGGACTGAAAGACTATTTCGCATACAACATCCTGCTCGACCCCAATGAGGTGAACTATACGCTCTTCAAGTCCGTCACACGAGAGATTGTGGAGGAAGAGTCGCCTGTCAAGCGGATGAAGACTGTCAAGAATGAAAGGGAAATAGCGGGTTTTAGGTCGGCGATGCTGAAAGACGGCATCGCAATGACAAAGTTTTTGAAGTGGCTCGATAGTCAGGATGCTTCCTCTCTCACCGAACTCTCCGTCTCTGCCAAACTCGAAGCCCTCCGCTCCGAGCAGCCCCTCTATCGCGACATCTCTTTCGATACCATCGCTGCCTATCAGGCACATGGGGCCATCGTCCACTATGAGCCCACTTTTGAAACAGACATTCCTCTGAAACCCGAAGGTTTCCTGCTGCTCGACAGTGGGGCCCAGTATCTCGATGGCACCACCGATATCACCCGTACCATTCCCCTCGGCCCTCTCACTGAGGAACAAAAGCGTGTCTATACCCTCGTGCTGAAAGGTCATATCCAGATAGAACTCTGCAAGTTCCCCTCTGGCGCAAGCGGCACGCAACTTGATGTGCTCGCCCGTCAGGCGTTGTGGCGCGAAGGCTTGAACTATCTGCACGGCACGGGTCACGGCGTAGGCACCTACCTCAATGTCCACGAAGGCCCCCACCAGATCCGTATGGAGTGGAAGCCCGCCCCTCTGGTAGTAGGTATGACCGTCACTGACGAGCCAGGCATCTATCTCGCAGGGAAGTTTGGCGTCCGCATCGAGAATACCCTCCTTGTTATCCCTTATAAAGAGACCGAGTTCGGCAAGTTCCTCCAGTTCGTGTCGCTCACCCTCTGTCCCATCGACACGTCACCCATCCTCACCGAACTGCTGACACAGGAGGAACTCGACTGGCTCAACGCCTACCACCAGCGTATCTTTGACACCCTCTCGCCCCATCTCTCCGACGAAGAATCCGCCTGGCTCCAAGAAGCCTGTGCCGCAATCTCATGAATCACTATATTTGTAAAGTAAAATCAGAGACCTGAAATGCGTAAAACCATTGCATTACTATTTACTCTCCTCCCGCTTTCGGCATTGGCCCAGAGTGAGGAGGCGGGATTCACGGCTGACCGTCCTGGGGCCACAACTAGCACAGACGTACTACCTAAAGGACGATTGCAATGGGAAATGGGAATGGGCTATCAACAAGTCAGACAGGATGGCGCCATGTCATACATTTGGACGTTGAACACCACGCTCATTCGTTTTGGAATCTCCGACTATGCGGAATTGCGCCTGCAGGGCGACTGGAACAATGAAGGTGGCGAGATTTTCGATTATAACGGATCGGAGAATGTGGTCATCGGCGCGAAGGCCAAACTCTTTGACGGATGGCGTTTTTTGCCAGCCGTTTCAATGTTAGGCAATGTCATCATCCCAAGCAAGCACTATGACAATATGCCCAATAATTGGAGTGGCCAAATGGGGCTTCTCTTTCAGAACCAACTGACGTCATGGCTCTCCCTTGGCTACGAAGGAGATCTGATGTGGTTCGATGCCGAAAAGCCCATCATCTTCTATGGTGCCTGTCTGGGATTTACTCTCAACGACCGATGGCAACTGATGGCCGAAGAGTACAACTACAAATATCCTAATAGCACAGAGAATTGGATGGAACTGGGAGTTGCCTGTCAGTTGTCACGTCGAGTACAGATAGACGTGAACACCGATGTCTATCTGAACGACTTCAAGAGCTTCTGGAGCATCGCTGTGGGTGTCGCCTGGCAAATAACAAAGAAATGATATAGGCTCCACAGGGGGAAGCATTAAGGCTTGCAAGGGAAAAGCCTAAGGGTAACAGGGAGAAACCCCCTATCTTTCTATCGTTTGCCTATACCCAAACGATCGTTCGCCTATACGCAAACGATTGTGCGCCTATACGCAAATTGAAACGTATTTCCGGACCGTGATGCGCTATATCTCCGTGTAGGTATGCTCCTTGCCACGGGGTGTCTTCAGCAGTTTCGGCTTGTCACCCTTGGTCCACTCGTTCAGTTGCTTGCGGGCAGAGTAGAGCGTCAGCCCTGAAGCCCGTGAGAAGATGCCTGCGGTGATATAGCCATGATGTCGCTGGATGCAATCCCTCATCACCTGCTCCAACTTCTCCTTGTCGGCGAGAATGGCCTTTGTGTCAGGATTATCGTAACGTCGGAATCCGTCGAGCCACTTGTCGATGGCCTTATCCCATATTTTGCCTGGGTTATACTCCACGCCTTCGAGTCTCACATCACGGTCTTTCACCTGGTCAGGATCTGTGATTTGCTTGTCCAGCGACAACTTCGGCGCAAACGAGCCGATGGGCGTATCGATACGGTAGCCCTCTGCCAGATACCTGCCAGCCACACGGATAAAGGCGTCGAAGGCCCGCCCCAGTTCGCCATAGCGCAACATATTCCAGCGCTCGCAGTAATCCTCCAACTCTTTCATCGTCAATTTCAGCCCGCTTTTCGGACGGACATAAACCAGGTTCTTCCCGTCCTCGCCCTTCACTGGCGTCGGGTGCACCTCATACCACATTCCACTATTCTTCCTTGGCATAACTTATATTCTAATTATATTATCTTATCACTCCTTGAACACTATCATGTCGGCTAACTTCAAGAAATAGTCGTTCGACCAGATTTCAATATCACGCTGGTCAAAGATGAAACCTCTGACATCCTGCTTCACAGATGCCATATCAGTCGTTGACAGCTTCTCGTGCAACATCTCCAAAAAACGCTCCTTTGTGATGTCCTCATCATTGAACTCACGGATGCGCTTCTGTAGATGCTCAAAGTTCAACGGCACGCGATTGGCTACATACCATTGGAAGTCATACCAGTCGCGCCCCTTCACTCGGGTCTTCCAGTTACGATAAAGCAAGGCGTGCATCTTGCCAGCATAAAGGTCAGGAAGTGCTACGCAGCGCACCACAAAGGGATAGGGGCGAGATAGAGGCAAGTCTTCAGTCTCGAAACCCAGTGGTGGATCAGTGTCCATTTCTATTTTTACCTTGACTGTCTTCTTGGTCTGGAACTTGATGTCAAAAACCTCCGTGTTCTCCTTGAGGAATGCGGATTCTACACGTCCAAACATCTTCTTGTCTTTTTTTTGAATAACCACCTCGTGTCCTGCCAGATGAAATTCCTCAATGATGTAGGGAAAGAAGTCTTCCAAATGAATATTGCTGTTTTTCTCTCTGAGTGTAAAGTCCATATCCTCGGAGTAGCGAGGCAACTGATGGAA
>CAJODF010000032.1 GCA_905233555.1 uncultured Prevotella sp.
ACGCTTTTTATGACCTTCAAGGTATGTCTGCGTTCAAACTCCGTCCTTGCATCCTTCAGGTTACTGCCACGTATCTTCTGCCATTGGATGGTATCATCTATATCCAAATCGTCGGCTGTCAGCAAATCCCCTTCACACATGGGAATGGCTGCTTTGATGACGGCATCCAGTTCACGAACATTGCCTGGCCACCAATAGTCCAACAGCATCTGTTCTGCGGACTTGTCAAATCCCCTGACTTCCCTATCACAAAGGGCGTTCCCTTGTTTCAGTATGTATTTGGCCAATGGCATGATGTCCTCCTTGCACTCACGGAGTGGTGGAATCTGAATCTGGTATTGCTTGATGCGGAAATAAAAGTCCTCGCGCAAGGAACCGTTTGCGAGTGCCGTGGAGAAGTCAAGGTTAGTGGCAAACACGAAGCGGATGTCAAACTTCCGCTGTTCCATCGAGCCGACGGGTCTGTAAGTCTTTTCCTGTATGGCACGAAGCAGCATCTGTTGGGAACGTACGGACAGGTTACCGATCTCGTCCATGAAGAGCGTACCGCCATTGGCCTGTTCAAAATAGCCGATACCGTTGTCAGTAGCACCAGTATAGGCTCCTTTCATGTGACCGAAGAAGGCTGACTCCGCCAGTTCATCCGTAAAGGATGCGCAGTCAACGGGGAACCCACGGCTTGGAAGAGCGTTTGCTCCTGTCGTGAATCATCCTTGCAATATGTTCTTTTCCACAACCGCTTTCTCCCATAATGAGGACTGACAGATTCGTCTGGGCGACGATGCTCACTGTCTTATAGAGTTGGACGAAGGCTGGACTCTCCCTGCGCCAGACATCCTTCAACTGTGTCTTTCTCCTGACGGAATCCTCTGCATTCTTGACTGCAGGGATTAACTTGTCATCCAATAGCTGTTTCAAGATACAGCATTGCGCCCCGCGAGAGATGGCTGTCGCTCCATAGTCAAGGCGGTTATGGGCTGTCATGACTACTACAGGATTATCATAGCCCATGATTGTCATCCAGTCCATCACATCGATACAGTTACCGTCCTCAAGTTCATAGTCTGCAAGGATGATGTCCTCGGGAACAGATTTCTCAAGCAGTTTCTTGGCCCCTTTTACAGAAGGAGTTGTTACCGTCTGAAACCCAGCCTTCTTCAACATCCCACCGCAATATTCCGCCATCACGCCGCTATCCTCAATGATAATCACTTTGCTCATACAAGTTCCTCCTGCCTTTTCTCAGCCAGATTGATGATGGTGTCACACGATAAGCTTCTCCAGTCTTTCCTTACTGAAACCCTCATCTGAGTTCAGATAGAGATACAGGTCACGCAGCGGTTTTTCAGAACGGATCTTCATCCATGTCGGCATCAGGTGATGAAGGATGTAACACAGTTCCTTGGTGTTATCGGTTCCTGCCTTGTGTAGTTTCTCCTTGGCAGCTTCCGTTTCGTCAATAAGCGTCTGGAGTATCTTCGTCTCCTCACCGATAGTCAACAGGCTGGAGAGGTCTGGCTCTACCTCAACACGCCTAACCGCGATGTGGCTTTCTACGCAGTCCACCAGTTCCTTGGCGGTATAGGGCTTGATGAGACAACCGGAGAAGCCCCGATTGATCAGCTCTTCTTCTGTAATCAGGCTGGTCATCGTCGAAACAATGACTGGCACATCCTTACAGTTGCCAACATCTGAGGTCTTTAGCAGCATCAGCACGTCATAGCCGTTGGCACCGGGCATCTTCAAGTCGGTAATGACCACATCGTAGTTTCGCTTTTCCATCAGTTCCATCATCTGGGCCACATCGGTACATGTGTCGCAGGCTGCACCGACATTGGCAAATACGGCCTTGGCCACGGAAAGGACGTTCTTGTCGTTGTCGATGATGAGGACGGAGTAGGATGCGGTGGACTTGCAGACCTTCTTGCACTTATCTTCCAAGTCCTCAGCCTTTCTGACGGGAATGCTTACATTGAAGACTGTCCCTTTGTTACCATTGTCTGAGACCGCGATGGTGCCGCCCATCTTCCGTACAATAGTGCTGACGATGGAGAGGCCGAGGCCGAAGCCTTCCTGTGCCGCAGCATTGGAGAGCTGGGTGAAAGGCTCGAAGAAAGATGCGTTGTTTGTCCTCGTCGCTGATGCCGTCGCCTTCGTCCCTGACGGAGAGGCTGAGGATGTTGCCTTCGTACATCATGTCAACGGTAATCTTACCCGTCTCTGTGAACTTGACGGCATTGGATACGAGGTTGCCGAGGATTAACTGGATGCACTGCTCATCACCAGCCAGCACGGTGTCGTCATGTACGTTTACATCCAAGTGAAGTCCCTTGCTGTCGGCCATCCTGCCGTAGGTGGAAAACAGATACTCCTTAATGGAAGTCAGCTTGAACGGGGCAGAGGAGAACGAAAGTTTATCGCTGTCGGCCTTGAAGTAGCAAAGCAGCGAGTCCACCATCGTACTCATATTGCTGACGGTTCCTGTCATGTCATCCGCATATTCATTGATCTCATCCTGACTGCCGGCATTTCTGATCAGTTCCGGATAGGCGGTCAGCGAACTGATGGGTGCTTTCAGTTGGAATAGACGATGGTACGGCGTGATTCCATCAACTCCCGGACTTGTCTGATCTTCTGTTCAAGACCGTCCATAATCCTGGCCCACCAGAACGAGATGAAGGCAAGCAGCGTCAGGACGAACAGCAGTAGCGTCATACCCCAATTGAATGTCGTGCTGCCTATCGCCTTGGCCTGTGAATTGCTACATTGGATGTCTTTGGCATTGACGCTGGCACTCTTCATCAGAATGCCGATATGATGGTTGAGGGTATAGTTGACCTCCGTGATGCTGTCTGTGTAGTCGCCGATATTCTGGACGTGCTGCTTGTTCTCATTGAGTACGGCTTCGTCGACAGCTGACACATGTACCGTCCGATTGGTGGTGTATGACTGGACGCTCTCCCTGCGCTTGTGGAAGAGATTGCCAGCCACGGTCTCCACCTTGGTATGGGTGTCGTGAAGCGTCAGCTCCTTATCCGTGGTGAGATTATCGTCATTCTCGCTCATCCGTGTGACACACTCGGAGATGACGGCAAGAAATCGCTCCTTGCTTTCCAAAGCCATGCAGATGGAGTCTATCGACTGCGGAGGACAGAACGCTTTCAGGCTTGTCAGCAGGGAATCGGTCTCCAGGCGTTTGCTGTGGTACTGCTGTAGTTTCTCGGCATTCCAGTTGCTGATTTCCTCGCCCATCGTGGTGAGGGCTATTGTTTTCTGAAGGGCATCATGAATCGAATCGAGGTGGTTGCTGATCACGTTGGATTTCAGGGCAACGGCCTCAATCTTCTGCCAGCGGAAGTAGCCGAAGCAGAAGATAAGGATGAAGAGTGACGCGATGACTGCGCCGATGATGATAAAAAGTTTAGTTCTCAACTTCATTATATCCTATTTTTCTTGTTCTCAAATGCAGGTTGGGGATGTGTTATCCGGCAATCTTTTCTTTTTCGGGGTGCAAAAGTACAAAATAATGAGAACATAGGTGCCGATTGTTCTCTTTTTCTGCTTCTCTTGAAGCGTTTCCAGTCCGAAAATTCGGAAAACAGTCCGAGATTTCGGACTGATTTGAGAGCCTTTTTGAAAGGTCGAAAAAATCTCAATCTTTTTGTAGCCTGATAATCAGTGCTTTGCGAAGATTGGCAAAAATGTTGGCACGGCTTGGAACGGATTTTGGCACTATAAGGGAGTGCGCACACTGAAACTTAGTGTTGAATTAAAAAAGAAAAGAATGAAATGAAATACGATATTCTGACTGATACGGCCTTCTTCAAGGCTGTTCAAAACGGAAACCTCGATGAAGCTACAGCCTGTTATGGCGGGTTCATTGAAAGGGTAGTTGACGTGTGCAGTTGCACTGATGGGAAGCCTATGGCATTCGCCACCTTATCATATACTGAGGTAGAACTGAATGCTGTTTCTGGTGAAAATCCCAAGACAAGCATCATGATTGAGAAGGTTCTTTCGTTCATCCACAACATGCAGAAGATGGTGGAGGACATGCCATCGTCTGAACTCAAAACGGCTAAGATGAGCGGCCCGTCACTAAAGTGGACTGGCGGTGTTGCCAATTTGGTTGAACTGGTCTATGGACTGGTGGAGATGGGATGTGTGAACGATGGCGACGTGACCATAGGGAATCTCGGCAATCAGGTGTTCGGGCTGTTTGGCCTGGATCCAATCCCGTACTCGCGTACATATACTAATATAAAGAGCCGTTCGGTACAGAACGGAGGCCGGGCTTACTTTCTGACGGAGATGCGGCAGATGCTGAACGAACGCATTGACCAGGATGCAAGGATTATGAGAGGAAGATAAGATTTTGTTTTTCATACGATTTCTATTTGAAGAAGCCCCGAACGATGTGAATCGCACGGGGCTTCAGACATTTCAGAAGTACACCACCATAGCACGTTCCTTCCTTCTGGTTGTACGGTCACAAATCCAATGGCGGAACTCGACGGCAAGACCTGTATGCAGGTGATAGGAGATGGCAATGATGCACTCCAAGTTGAATAGTTCGTCCTTATAGCCGTTCTCCAGCAGTTCATACTTGCTCAGCAAGTCCATATTGACGGCCAAGTGCTTGTTCATCCGGTTGACGATACCACGCACTTTCATGACGGTGACTCCGAAGAGACACGCAATCTCGCCAGCCGTCATCCAGACATCGTAGCCCGTCAGTTCGAATCTTTCGTGCTCAAACACGATGAGGTCTCTCTTCATCATAGCTTTGTCCTCCACCTATTTCATTACCATGCCAAGAGCAGGCGAGAACTGCTTGTTCGTTGCCAGCGTGTCGATCTCACAGCCCAGCTTCTCCTGCGTAATCTTGGCATACACCTGAGTACTTTCGATGCACTTGTGTCCCAATACAGAGCCAACCACTTCGAGTGGCATACCGTTCGAGAGGCAAACGACCGTGGCCATCGTATGACGGGCCATGTGCCAGGTGAGGTGCTTTGTGATGCCGCATAGCTTCGCCACAGTCTGAAGGCGCTCGCAACATCTGTCGTGTTCAGGTACATCGAACACATGACCGTCTGTGCAAAGTCCCTTGTACTTTTTCAGGATAGCCAGAGGAACGGGCAACAGCTTCACGTTCTCTTCGACTCCAGTTTTCTGACGGTATGTGTGAATCCACCAACTGCCATCTGCAGGGTTCTTCACGATGTTCTCTTCGCGCAGGTTCTTCAGATCAACGTGAGCCAGACCTGTGAAGCAGCAAAATACAAAGAGGTCACGGATGTAGGCTCGTCTGGGAGTGAGCATCGTGTTATTCATCATTGCATGCAGCTCTTCCTTTGTCAGAAAGCCTTTCTCTGTCTCTTCCTTTTTGGGATGATAGTCGCCGAATGGGTAACGGGCAACCCAACCGTTTTCATGTGCTCTGTGCATCAGCATCATAATAGCATTGTTATACAAGATACAACTGTTCTGAGAGAGGTTCCTGTCAGTTTTCAGAAAGACTTCAAAGTCCGACACGAAAGACGGCTCAATCTCTTTCAAAGCCATGTCGGATACCTTATAGTGCTGACGCAGGAAAGCACCGACATGCTTATAGACTGTTTGGTATCTCTCCAATGATGCTTTGGAACGTAAGCCACCGTCATACATTCGCTGATACTCAGAGTTCCACTGAGCAAACATCGTCATCAACGTGTGCTGACGATATTCCAGACCAAGGAAGGCATTCTTCACCTTCTCTGCCGTCACGAAGTTGTCACGGTCGACAATCTCCTTGTAATACTTGTCTATGCGAGCCTTGATCTTGTCAAGTTCCATATTGACGTTGCGGGCCATAACGCTCTTGCCGATGGCACGGCCTCCCTTTGTTTCCCAAAGGTCAGGATTGCAGTCCACCTTGCAACTGAACTGGCACTGTGTTCCATCCACTCCATCACTGGATAAGTCCCATCTTTCTTCAACTTCTCCCTCTTGAGGTAGAAAATCACGCTGTACGTACTCTTCATTTTTACACTAATTTTACGTTTAACTTTCAGTCTGCAAAATTAGTCAATGTCGAGCATCCAATTTCTACGCAAATCTATTCAAATTTCGGCAACTCGTACCTAAGTGAGTTCAATTAATCAAACTTGCTGAATTTCAACGGGTTCCATGTCCGAAAGTAACCTATTTGCCGCGATTTTCACAATCCCACGATTTGGTTACGAATTAGAGACCTAAAGTTCTCCTTCATCCTGTATTTCAGATGTAGTCATCTGCTTTTGTCTATCTCCAGACATTCCTCAAATCCCCTGATTTGCAACGATTTTTCCGCTTTTCTCCTCTTTTGTTACCCAACCACCGCTTTTTTGAACGTAAGGCAAGGTTATTTGGCAATAAGGCAGGGTTATTTTCGAATAAGGGTAGGTTATTGAAAAGAAATTGTCACAATGGGATCTGGATGATTTTTGACTGTCACATTGTATCCTAACCCCTCTATGTTGTGCAGGCTTTTTGATGGCTGCTGCTGAAATAATGGCTTAAAAATTTGGAAGTTTGGCGGAAAATCCCTAACTTTGCAACCGAAATATTGTTAAACTAAAATTTTAAGACTATGGGAACAAAAAACGATTTACCATCTTTCAGTGTGCCGTTATTCATGTACGTAGGTCTATGCATTTGTTAAAGTTGCATAAGAAATAACGAATAACGAAATGATTATTTCGACAATAACGAATTAATTATTAACTTTGCGGCGGTTATTATCGCTCGTCTAATACGATTGAGATATATGCCAACAAAAGAAGAAGTCAAAAAGGCCTATCGAAACATCAAATTACTTTTGAGGGCCGTAGAAGAAGACAAGAGTATTCCCGAATGGAAAAAACGTCCGTTGATAGACAATATCCTTGATAGGATGCTTGAAATCCAGAAATGGTTAGGTGATTATTTAGATGAAGAAGATTACGGTATTTAAATAAATGAAGGAGATATGCGAAACATTATTGATTATATTGAAGAGCCGAGGTTTAAGAGCCTGATGCTTGAACTGAGTAAGTCGAACGGTGGCGAGGAAGTCAATGAGATCATCAGGAGATACAATGATGCCAATGGTGATATGACTGAAACGGAAAAAGACCTATACGGGTCAACTGTTGCCGCTGATGTGGATAGAATTCTCAAAATTGTTGACGATGATCTTGAAGCGCTGAAAGCAGAAAAGATACGCAGCGCAATGGGAGAGATAGGCAATGCCATTTCGTTTGCCTATATTGCCAAGCACTATTTTGGGAAGTCCCAATCATGGTTAACTCAACGTTTGAATGGCAGTAAAGTCAACGGAAAGACCGCTAGATTCAACAAGTCTGAGTTGATACAGTTTCAGAATGCCATTCATGACTTGGGACGTAAACTGTCCGCTATTGCTTTTTTATAGACTTACCTTTGCCTATATCGTTAAATGTCTCAGAAGTGATTTCTGTTATTTCCGGACTTTTTCTTGCAGGCGCTGCGTTTCTTTCTGCATCTCTTGGCTGATTTTCAGGATCTTCTCGCGCAGTTCCTCTGCCCTTTCCGGATGCTCCATGATTTCTTTTGAGATATCTTGCATCTGCTTTTGCAGCCGCTCCATGTTCGAGCCGATATGTTCTAACTCGACGTCACCACCATCCTCCTTATCCTCTTCGCTGGCTTCCTCTATCACGTCACATAGCCGTTGGCAGACATATTTGTCACCATACAGGTCTGACCCTGACCGTTGCTTCCAACAAACTGCTTGCCGGGAGTGGTTTTGCCACTGAAGCCATTGCGCTTCACACGGCTCACGATTTCTTCGAAACCGATGCCCTCACGCTTCATCACGCTAAGCGTCAGCATCGTGTCCGTCACGATGACGATATCATCTTCCTTGCTCAGACCTTCAGGCAACAGGAAAGCATATGCCGACGGCAACTGTCCGCTGGCCAAGATAGCCTCGCCGCGTTCTATCGTTTCACGGGTATTCTCAGGCATCGACGATTTCCAGTCATATACCCAGATGCCGTTCTCGCCTGCAGGTTCGATATCATCCTCCTCGTTTCCGACAGCCTTCACTGGTGCTGACTTCATCATCGGCAGCACGGGCGGCTTATAAGTGGGCGAGCCTTCTCTCAGTTTGCGGTAGGGATCGTTGACGGTTGAGATGCTATAGCCCATATCCTGCTTGAGCGGCTTCAGGAGCACATCATCACGCAGAATCTTCACATTCTCTCCCTTTACAAAATCATACATCGTCTCAGTATAATCTCCATGCAGTTTCAGCAAATCCCAATGGTTGACCTTCTCTTGACTTTTGACATAGATGGTCGGACTATTGCCTAATGCCTTGCCATAGAATCCGAAAGTGTATTTCACTACGGCTGAAAGATCGGAAACCTGTAGTCTGCTGTCATCGTAGTGACCATAGTTCAGGCCGAACTTGCCAGTATGATTTGTCGTAAACTCAAAAACATTCTGTTTCAGAACTCATCCTAAGGTGGTCTTTATCGACCATGATCTGAAAATCGTAACTCTCATACATCTTGTCGCCTATCTTCGTATCACCTTCCTTGATGTCTTCGACGTCGCAGTAAGGTACAAGGTATTTGAAGGGCAGCGGATCGTTCAACATCACTTTCCGCTTGAATGCTGCGTCAAACCGTCCAACGTCCTCGTGCTTTACCCACACTTTCATGTGGCCCTTATACGTACCGTTCCGACTGACTTCACTGCGGTCTATCTTCTGCAAATTAGCCTGCATGTACCACTTCTGCTTCATGGGAACACCGAACAGCGTGGCATCCTTGCGTTCCACCATCGTGTCAACCTCCAACACCCATTTGCCGTTCTTGAGACGCTTTTCCATCAATTCCGCAATCTTATGACTCACGGTCAAATAGAATGTTTCCTTCAGGATCTGGCGCTGCAACATCTGGTTCATCCATTCCTTGCGGTCAAAGACATGATATTTTTTCGTAAATTCGCCAAGGTCCCAGCCCAGTTTGGCAGCGGAATAAACCATCAAGATGTTTCCAATCGCTTCATTTGAAAATTTCACACCCGCTTCAGGAACAAGATCGTCCAGTTTGTCCAAGAGTTGATCCTTTCCTTTATCCAGCAAGGTATTATATAGATCATCCCTGCCTTGCTGAATCACCGACTCCATGTCTTCGTTCCCCAGTCTGGCTTTCACATTTTGAATGAAATCGCTCAGAAAAGCATAGGTGCTTCCGTAAGGATTAACATCGCTGCGACCTGCCAGTTCAATGGCTTTCAGGGCAATGTCGTGCCACTGGGTGGCCGACAACTGCTCGTATTCCGACTTTTCATCCTGGATATTGCCCAGCATACCGTCGCTGATGTGCATATCGTTCATCACATCATGCGCTATCTTGGTAATCTCCCTGACCGTCGGGTAGCCTTCGGTATTGTGAATATGTCCTTGGAACCTCACGTTACCCATGTAGAACGTGATGGTTGACTCAGGCCAGTAAGGCTCCAGCAACCTAACCCAGTCCACATCGCTGGTAGCACCCTGGTCAGCATTGGGGTTGGTATAGTTGTAATCATCACCTTGGGCACTGGCACATACCGGCAGCAGCATCAGGAAAGCGAACAGAATCTTTTTCATAAGCGTCAGGAGTCGGTTTATATTGTTAACTCGAAAGCGGCCGTTGCAACGGGATCCTGCAACGGCCGTTTCTTTTATTATATATATAAGGTGTAATTACTTGCCTGTGCGGACAGCGTTGAGGAAGTTGACCATCTTCTGGAGGTTGGCCTCATCGTACATGCCCATGCCGTGTCCACCCTCGGGAACGAAGGTAGCCTCGGTCTTCACACCAGCAGCCACGAGTTTCTCGTAGAACATCTTACCCTGGCAGCAGGGAACGACATTGTCCTTCTCGCCGTGGAAGATGATGATGGGAGGATTGTTCTTGTTGACATAGTAGGTGGCACTCAGGCTACGGTACTTGTCCGGCTCCTTGGCCAGTTTGGAATCCAACAGCACATCCTCCGGGCTGTTCTCACCCATGCTCATACCTGGTCCGCAGTCCATAGCGGTGAGATCAACGGGACCTGACCAGTCGCAGGCGGCATTCACGCTGCTACTCTCATTGGCAAAGCATCCCACTGTACCCTCGAGGTCGATGTCGTAGGTACCAACCTTCGTCTGCTTCAGACCACTGGTAGTGGCAGCCGTAGAGGCGAGGTGACCACCCGATGAGAAGCCGCTGGTGGCAACAAACGATGTATCGAACTTGTACTTCTTGGCCTCACCACGCACGAAGCGGATGACGGCACGGATGTCGTGGATCTGTGCAGGCCACTTGGCATCCATACTGCTACGATGGTTCGGACAAACCACTGCATAGCCAGCCTTCAACAAAGCATTGACGATGGTACCGAGGTCGGCTTGACTTTTGCCGCTGTTGCTGAACCACGCACTACCGTAGATGTGGATCACAACGGGATAGGAAGCCTTCTCCTCTTTCGGCAGGTAGATGTCACAGGTATGATAAGCCTGATCGTCGCCGGCATAGTTTACATCCTTCCATTCCTGGGAGGTTTCGAGTTTCACCTGTGGACGCTGGAAGCCGCCAAAGCCTCCGAAGCCACCTCCGGGCTGTGCCATAACCAATGAGGCCATGCACAGCATCACTGTTGATAATAAAGTTTTTTTCATTTACAATTAGACAATTTACAATTAGACAATTTATTGTTCAATTTTACAATATTTCAGTTATTGAGAAGTAGTACTCCCTCAGCGGCTTGCTGACCAATTCTCCATTCAGGGTGACCTGCTGCTGCAGGCGGATATCCTGCGACGAGGCTCCCACCTTCACAACGAACGTGCCTGGACGGACTATCCAAAGGCGCTTACCATCGTGGGTATAGAAACCGAACTGCTCCGTGTAGAGTTTCGTCTTTACGGTCTTGGTCTCTCCAGGCTGGAGACTCACACGGGCAAAGCCCTGCAACTGTATCGGACGGATCTGCTGGTCGTCGGCAGTCGGCGACAGATAGATCTGCACAATCTCGTCGGCAGCCACCTGACCTGTATTCTTCACCTCGAAGGAGAGGTTGATGCTCTCGTCGGCAGTCGTTGCTGCACTATCGACCTTCAGGTTCTGATACTCGAACGTGGTGTAACTCAGGCCATAGCCGAAGGGCCATGCGACACGTGGGTCTTTCTCGGCCTGATAGTTATAGCAGAGCGGCTCATAGACCTCCGTGTTCGGATAACTGACGGAGAGTTTTGCCGATGGCGACACCTTGCCATAGAGGATATCTGCGACGGCGTTGCCACCCTCCTCGCCCGGATACCAGGCCTGAATGACGGCAGCACACTTCTCAGCAAGACCTGACACCACCTGGGCACGACCTCCGAACATCACCAGCACCACGGGCTTGCCCGTAGCCAGGAGTTCCTTCACAAACTGTTCCTGCTTACCAGGCAGACGGAGGTCCTTGCGGTCGCGATTCTCACCACAAAGCATCACATTCTCACCCACAGCGGCCACGATGACATCAGCCTGCTTAGCCAGTTTCAGGGCATTGGCCTTGTCGGCCTTCTCGCCGGAATCGACCTTACGATGCAGGAGTTCATACTCCCAAGCACGTGCATCACCCAGTTCACCGTATTTAGTCTCTATCTCCTCCGTCCAGTCGCAGCCACGCTCGTACATCAAGTTTACGCCCTCAGGCGCCTTGGCCTTCATGCCTTCCAAGAGCGTGATGGTATGGGGATGGTCGAGATCATCCTGTACCATTTTCCAGAAATACGACATAGCAGGGAAGGAATAGTCGCCCAACATGGCCCACATGGTGTTGGCATTGGGGCCAGTCAGGAGGATGTTCTTCGCCTCTTTAAGCGGTAACACACCGTTGTTCTCCAAGAGCACGACAGACTGGGTAGCGATGTCGTAGGCTGTCTGGCGCTCTTCAGGGGTATCGAGGGCGATCTGCTCTGTGCTGTAGAGATAGGCATCCTTGTCGAAGAGTCCCAGACGGAACTTTACACGAAGCACATTCTTCACAGCCCGTTCCAGGACTTCAGGCTTCACCAGTCCCTGGTCGATGGCGTCCTGCAGGAACTTGTAGTTGGCGCCGAAGGGGAAATCGACATCGTTGCCGTTGTTGATGGCAGCAGCAGCCTTGTTTACTACAGAGTCGAGACCAGGTATCTGGTCGATGGCGGTATAGTCGCTCACCACCATGCCGTCGAAGCCAACATAGTCGCGCAGGATATCCTGCAGGATCTCACTGTTGCAGACACATCGTGTACCATGCACATCGTGGTAGCCTGGCATCACCGCCACACTACCCGTCATGCGAATCATCGTCTCGTGGGGCAGAAGGATTTCCTCCATCAGTTCCTTCTCCTCAGCATCGCCACCTCCGCCGTAGCCGAGATAGTGCTTCGTACAAGCCCCAACGCCTTTCTTCAGATCAGCCTGCTGGAGACCGTTGACAAAAGCCGAGCCCATCGCAGCGGAGAGATAGGCATCCTCGCCATACGACTCCTCCAGACGGTTGAAACTCGGTGTGCGACACACATCGACCATCGGTGAGAGTGCCAGCGCACCACCCATCTTTCGCATGGCGGTACTCGTCTGACGGGTCTTCAACTCTGCCAGTTCGGTATTAAACGAACCTGCCTGTCCGATCTGCTGTGGATAGATGGTAGAGCCCTTTGTATTGATACCCGAGAGCACCTCCTCGTGGAAGAGGGCTGGAATACCGTTGGGGGTATTGTGCATCAACCAGTCCTGCACAGCCACCACCTTGTCGCGGATGTCGTTAGGGTCGCGAGGCTTTTGCAGGGCAAACTGCGAGAAGTGTCCGATACCGTAGGGAATCAGTTCGCGACATTTCGCCGTGTCGAGATTGCCAGCCTCATCGAAGAGGTCGTCCATATACATACTCCTCAACTGTGCGATGCGCTCTTCCTGCGGCATCTTCTGGTAGAGTTCGTCGATCCGCTGTTCCAAATCGGGAGCAGCCGTGCATCCAGCCAAAAGTGCGGTCATGCTTATTATTGCTAATCTTTTCATTATTTAAAGCGTTAGGGGTTTCACCACTTAGCGTTTTACGATTTTCTTTCCATTCAGGATATAGAGTCCGCGAGGCAGGGCATCCCATGCGCCAGCCTTCACACCCTGGAGGGTATAGACGATACCGTCTGTTCTTTCATGCTTGAGGGTCTTGATGCCTGTAGTGGCATCCTTCAGGCTGTAGAAACTGAAGTACGTGGGGTCATCGTACTTGGCAGGCGTAGCATCCTGCAGGTACTTGCCCGTGCCTACATTCAACAGCGTGAAGCCCTTATCTTCCTCATACTCGATTTCCCAAAGGGCACCGTTCTCAAAGTCCTGTCCATACTGGTTATTCAGACCCAGGATGAAACAACACCACTGATCGTCTCTGTCCGGCTGTGAGTTCAGATAGCCAGGGCTGCCCCAGATATTATACTCGTCACCTGTCGGCGTGATGCCACGCAGGAGATAATCGCCGTCAACTTCTTCGAGGCGGAAAGCGACAACGGAATTGGTCTTCTGCAGAGCCTCAGAAAGGGCGGCATAGCCCAGGTTCTGGTTGTCGATGCCATAGAATGCCTTCTGCTCTGTCTCGTTGTAGATGGAGAACGGCGTCGTACCGATCTCTTCGAGGCTGGTGAACTTCTTGTCGAGCGCATACTCTGTAGCGGGCTCTTCCGGCTCTTGGATTTCCGTCTCAACACCCAACACCTTCAGGGCAGCCTGTGCATAGCGCTGTCCCATCGTGCGATAGCCGGCAGCGGTGAAATGGAGACCATCACCCTTCTGGGGACAATCGGCAGAAGAGATGACATACGAATTGGGAATGACACTGGGCACCTTGGCGATGACGGCATTGTGATGATAACAGGCACCACCAGCCTTCTGACTCACCGTTTCACCCACAAAGAGGGGAACGTCCTCAGGATTGAGGCTCAGGTCTTCCATCAACTGGTCATAGATCTGCTTCACCTTCTTGGGCCAGTCCGACTGACCGTTGTTACTCTCACCCTGATGCAGCAGGATACCCTTGATGACACCTGACTCCTGGGCAATCTTCGCCATATCAACAAGACGCTGGTAAGGATCATTGTCGTAGGCCTTGAAATAATTAATCAGCCAACCCTCCGTTGAGGGGTTCATCGAGGCAATATAGGAAGCAACCTTGTCCTGCATGAAACCTTCAATCTTCGTTCCGCCGATGGCTACATCCACAACACCCACCTTCACTTCCTCAGGCAGGTTGGCCACCATGGTACGTCCGAAATAGTCGGCCATACCCAGACCCGTTCCCTGACGGACAATGGGAGGTGTGGCGGGATACCATTCACCCATTTTACGCTTGGGACTGGAGAAATCCACACAGGCCAGCATCTGGAAACGTGGATCCACAGTCTTGTCCTGCGCCTCCGGCGTAGCATTACCCTCCATATTCGACTGACCGAAACAGAGATAGACATAGAAGTTAGGATCAACTTCGGCTTTTACACTCGACAGACATGCTGCCAACATCACACACATTAAAACTGCTTTTTTCATTTGTCTTACTATTTTTATTCAATTGGTTAATATAATCTTATCTTTTTGCCGTCCGCATGCCATAGATATACACCACGAGGAAGCAGAACAGCGGCAGGATGAAGGAGAAGTTCGTGGCGGGGAAATCGCCGAATACCGTACCCTGGTCGATAATCATCGCCTGCAACGGCGGCAGTACCGAACCGCCCAGGATGGCCATTATCAGACCTGCTGCACCAAACTTCGCATCGTCGCCCATACCGTCGAGGGCAATACCATAGATGGTGGGGAACATCAGCGACATACAACCACTGACGCATACCAGACAGTAGAGACCCATGCGATTCTGGAAGAGGATGACACCTAAGGTAAAGATCATCGCCAGCACGGCAAAGGCAGCCAACAGTCTGGCAGGCTTCACCCAACGCATGAGGAAGGTGGCGATGAAGCGTGAACAGATGAAGAAGAGCATCGCATAGATATTAAACTGCTGCGACAGCACCTCGGCAGCCTGCTCCTCCATACCCTCGGCCATAAACACTCGCGTACCATATTGTATGATAAAGGTCCAGCACATGATCTGCGCACCCACATAGAAGAACTGGGCCACCACTCCTTCGCAATAATGTGGCAGCGAGAAGATGCGCTTCAGCGTCACCATGAAGTGGATGTCGTGACTCTGGTCGGCATTCTTCGGCATCTTCGTGAAGAGGATGATGAGAAACATCACCACAATCACCAGTCCAATGGCGAGATAGGGTGAGATGAGTACGTCGAGGTCGGCATTCTTAATGGCCTCAAACTGCGCATCGTCCAACAAGGCCCTCTCGTCGCTGCTCATCGGGTTGAGTTTCGCCTGGATAAAGTTCATCGCCACAAACATACCGATAATCGAACCACAGGGATTGAAACACTGCGCCAGATTCAATCGGCGTGTAGCAGTCTCTGGCTCTCCCATCGAAAGGATATAGGGATTACACGAAGTCTCCAAGAACGACAGTCCACAGGTCATGATGAAATATGACATCAGGAAACAGCCATAGAGTCCGATGCTCTTCGAGGGGAAGAACAGCAGGGCACCGGCGGCATAGAGTCCGAGACCCATCAGCACACCTGCCTTGTAACTGTACTTACGGATAAAGATGGCAGCCGGCAGAGCCATACAAAAGTAACCACCATAGAAGGCCATCTGCACCAGTGCTCCGTCGGTGACACTCATACGGAAGATCTTCGAGAAGGCTTTCACCATCGGGTTCGTGATGTCGTTGGCAAAGCCCCAAAGGGCAAAGCAGAACGTCACGAGGATAAACGGAATGAGGTAGGAGTTCTTTTTCATTTGAAGTTTGAAATTTGAAGTTTGAAATTTATGAGAACTTCACTAATATTCTAAAAACCTTTCCTGGGTTCTCCGACCACTGCTGCATGGCTTCTGGTGCACCCTCGGGAGATACCTCGTTACTAATCAGACGATCTACAGGGCACGTTCCTCTTTCCAAGTAGTGGATCACAGCACGGAAGTCGCTGGGCTGGGCATTACGCGAACCACGGATGTCGAGTTCCTTCTGCACGAAATATTTCGTCTGGAACGACACCTCCGTCTTGGCATAGCCGATGCAGACCACACGACCCGTAAAGGCCACCTCGTTGACAGCCATATTATAAGTGACAGGACTGCCCACCGCCTCGATGATCACATCAGGGCCGAAGCCA
The DNA here is from genome assembly GCA_905233555.1 of uncultured Prevotella sp. GTDB lineage: Bacteria > Bacteroidota > Bacteroidia > Bacteroidales > Bacteroidaceae > Prevotella. The sequence goes on from CAJODF010000032.1 coordinate 16,284, forward strand.
CCCGTCATCTCCTGCAGTCGGGCATGCACATCCTCCGTCATCGTGTTGATGGCGTAGGTGGCGCCCATCTCCTTGGCCAATGCCAGTTTATCGTCATCAATATCAGCGGCAATGACGGTGGCACCTCGCAGGGCACTACGCACGATGGCACCCATACCCACCATACCACAACCGATAACAACTACTACGTCGATATCCGTCACCTGGGCACGGTTCACCGCATGGAAACCTACACTCATCGGTTCTATCAGCGCACAGGTCCTTGGATCAAGTCCTCCGGCAGGGATAATTTTCTGCCAAGGCAGAGCGATAAATTCCCGCATGGCACCATTGCGCTGCACACCGAGGGTCTCATTATGTTCACAGGCATTCACCCGTCCGTTACGGCATGAAGCACATTTGCCACAGTTCGTATAGGGATTACAAGTTACCACCATCCCGGGCTTCAAGATCTCAGGCACGTCGGCACCCACTTTCTCGATGACGGCACCCACCTCATGACCAGGAATCACAGGCATCTTCACCATCGGGTTCCTGCCGAGCCACGTGTTCAGGTCGGAACCACAGAAACCCACGTAAGCGAGGCGCAGCAGCACCTCGTTAGGCTGCAACTCCTGCTCTGCCACACTCACTATTTCCATCTGGCGCTCACCAGAAATCTGAATTGCTTTCATTCGCTCATATTTTTTATGTACGGTAATTCTATTAAATCACGGAAACCAAAGAACTGTCGGGCATTCTCGCCCAAGAACAGCCGTTTCTCCTCGTCCGTCAATTCGCCGGACTTCACCACGAAGTCGTACGACATCTTATAGGTGATGGCAGTGATGGTACGGGGGTAGTCCGAACCCCACATCAGCTTCTCCATCCCCACGGCGTCAACCGCCTCCTTGATGGCACGGATGGCTGAGGGGAAGGGGTAGAACTCATCGTTGAAGAGCCACGTGATGCCACCGCTCTCCACATAGACATTCTCATGACGGGCCAGTCGGATCTGACTCATCCAGTTCTCTCTCGTCACCATCCCGAAATGACCGATGGCAATCCGTAACTTCGGACATTCCTGGATGATCTCCTCCATCTGTCCCACCTGGGCGTCACCGTCGGCAAGTTCGATACCAAGCAGGCTGCCACGTTCCTCCATCAGGTGCACCATCTGCATCATCTCGTCGTTGAGGAATTGCTTAGGCAGTCGGGCAGCAGGAACCTTGATGCCCTTGAAACGCTTCATCAGTGAGTCTGCCACACTGAGGAAGCCTGGCACACGGTAGTCGGCCATTCCAAAACAGAAAAAGCGGTCGGGGTACTGCTTTTGCACCTCTTCCAGATAGTCGTTCTGCAGGCCGTCGATAAACTCCTGTGTCACCACCGCCGCTGCCACCTGGGCATAGTCCATATTCGAAAGGAAGCGCTCCGCCGTGTTCTGTCCGTCGGTCATAAAGGGCGGCAACATCTGCCGCTCCTCGCCGAAAAACAGACTACGACTCCGGTTGGACTCTAATTGACAGATGCGTTGTCCGTCCACCGTCGTGTCCTGCGTCAGCCATAAATGGCTGTGCGCATCAATGATATGAAGTTGGTTCATTCTGCAGAGTTATTGTATAACGCTGCAAAGTTACACAATAATCCCCGAACTGCCCAAACAATTCGGTAAATTTGAAAGATTTTCTGTTTTTTTTACATGGATTTCAAAAAAAAGCCGTATATTTGCCGCTGATATGTCGAAAGTAACTAAATTCCTCGCCAAGACCCTGTCGTTTAGACTTAGTCTTCGTATCATCGCCGCCTTGGCTCTGCTGCTGATGCTGGCGTTGATGACTATGTTCTATTTCTCGCGCAAGGCCGTGAGGGAGGAAGCCCTGCAGAATGCCGGACAGACACTGGAGGCGATGGTGGAAAATATCGACAATGTGCTGCTGAGCGTGGAGCAGGCGGCAGGCAATATCTATTGGAAGATGATGGGACAGGCCAACCAGCCCGAACTCATGGAGACGTATGCACACAAACTCGTGGAGTGCAATCCCTACATCACCGACAGCCGCATCATCTGGGATGCCGACAGCAACACCGTAGGGGCAATGGCAGTATGGACAACACCACGCAAGGTGGGCAGTAGCAAGGAGAACGCCGTGGCGACGTTCAGGTTGCCCTTCTACGACAAGAACCAAAAACTGAACGTGCTCGCCATCGACGTGTCGCTGACACTGCTGTCGAAGATCGTGCTCGAAGAGAAACCTTCGCCCAACTCCATCTGTGCCCTGTTGGGAAGGGAGGGTACCATCATCATCTATCCCGACAGTACCCGACTGAACATGAACCTGATAGCGCTGGCAGAGAAATTCAACCACCCCACACTGGTTGAGGCGGCAGAGGCGATGCTGGCCGGCGAGACAGGCTACAAGGAGGTGATGGTGAAAGGAAAGACCTGCTACGCCTTCTACAAACCCTTCAAGCAGACCGAGGTGAGGGGGCGCGCCATGACGGACTTGGGCTGGAGCGCAGGCATCATCTATCCCGAGGAGGATATCTTCGGCAGTTACAACCGACTGGTCTGGACGGTGCTTATCATCGCCGTAGTGGGACTGGGACTGCTATTTGTGTTCTGCCGACTCTTCATCCACCATCAACTGATGCCCCTGAGACGGCTCGGGAAGTCGGCACAGATCATTGCCGAGGGCCGTTACGACGAACCTATCCCTGAAAGCAGGAACAAGGACGAGGTGGGACGCCTGCAGAACCACTTCCACGCCATGCAGCAGTCACTGGCACAGCACATGGGCGAACTGCAACAGTTGTCGAACACGTTGAAGGAGCGAGGCGAGGTGCTGCAAGCCGCCTACGAACAGGCACAAGGCGCAGACCGTATCAAGACGAATTTCCTCTACAATATGTCGGATCAGATGAAGGCGCCCGTGAACAGCATCCTGCAAAGTGTCAAGACCATCTGTCAGCACGGCAGTGAACTGACAGACGAGGACACCAGCAAGATGGTAGATGAAATTATGCGGCGTGGTGAAAAGGTGACGGCACTGCTGAACCAACTGATAGCAGACTCGGAGAAATTAGAAAGTGAGAAAATTGAGTGATGCGTAGGATTGTACAACATATCAAACAGTCGCTTTCCTGGAAACTCAGTCTGGGAATCCTGCTGATGGCCATACCTATCTTCATATTGTCGATAGGTATCCTGTACCAGCAGTCGAGAGAACGGATCAAAGAGGAGGCCACAAAGCACGCCGCCAGCGTGCTGAACACCCAGATGCAGCGCATCCGCCGCGCCATGAACATCGTAGAGACGGCAACCGACATCAACGACTGGGAGATATTGGCACATCTGAATCCCGACTCGATACTCGCCTACTCACGTTTCATCGTGATGCTCAACAGCCAGATCGACGGCTGCTCCATCAGTACCGAGCCGAACACTTTCCCCAAATTCGGCAGACACTTCTCAGCCTATACCGTCCGCGAGGGCGACAGCGTGACTACCGTCATCGAAGAGCCGTATGACTATTTCGAGAAGGTATGGTACAAGAAACCCCACCTCGAAGGGAAGCCCTGCTGGGTGGTCTATTATGATGAGAGCGACTCGCTGGAACTGACCCTCGACGGGATGATTGCCTCTTACAGCAAACCGCTCTACAATGCCAACAAGCACTTTGTGGGCATCATCTCCACCGACCTCTCGCTGATACGCCTCTCGAAGATGATCACATCAGAGGTACCCTACCCGGAATCCTATTTTGTGATGACTGGCGAAGGAGGACGCTTCTTCGTGCATCCTGATTCCACCAGACTCTTCAACAAGACCATTTTCAGTGATTTCAACCCGCAGGAGAATGCCGACATCTATGCCCTGGGACACGAGATGACCACAGGCAAGCAGGGCAGCATGAGCATCATAAGAGACGGCAAACGGTATCTGGTGTGCTACCAGCCCATACCTGGCACCTCGTGGAGCCTTGCCCTCGTCTGTCCGGAATGGAGCATCCTGCAGGGCTATAACCGACTGAACTACATCATCGGCCCTCTCATCTTCCTCGGACTGCTGCTGATCCTGTTGCTGTGCAGCGTCACCGTAGCACACGCCATCCATCCCCTCAACCGGTTGACGAGTAAGGTGCAGCGCATCGCAGAGGGACACTATGACGAACGTATTAAAAAGAGTAAATACAACGATGTGGTGGGACGCCTGCAGAACACCTTCGCCGCCATGCAGGAATCACTGAGCCAGCACATGACCAGCATCCAGCAGATGAACGAAGAGGCGGCACTGCGCAACGAAGAACTGGTGCGTACCGGTGAACTGGCAAAGGAAGCCGACCGGCAGAAGTCGCTGTTCATCCAGAACGTGTCGCACCAGATCCGTACGCCCCTGAACATCATCATGGGCTTCTCGCAGGTGATGAAAGACAGTAAGAGTGCGCTGCCGGAAGAGGAAGCCAAGAGCATCACCGACATGATGCAGCACAATGCCGTGATGCTGAACCGTATGGCACTGATGCTCTTCGATAGTTCGGCACGAGGCACCACCGAAGAACTGTATGCCCACAAGAACGACGAGGTGATCTGTAATGAGATAGCCCGCGAATGCATCACCAATATGCAGGAGCAATACCCGGAGATGCCCATGCGCTTCTCGACAGACGTGCCTGACGATTTCAGCATCACCACCAATCGCAGCTACCTGCGGAAAAGCATCCATGAGATACTCTACAATGCCGCCAAATACTCCGACGGACAGAATATCTCACTGCACGTCAGTGAGGCTGGGTCTAGGATCCGCTTTATCTTCGAGGATACGGGCCCGGGCATTGCCGAGGAAGACTGTAGCCACCTGTTCGAGATGTTCACGAAAGTAAACGACCTCTCGGAAGGTCTCGGACTGGGTCTGCCACTCGCCAGACGCCATATCCGCAACCTGGGAGGCGACCTCCTCCTCGACCTCGACTACCACGAGGGTTGCCGATTCACCATTGAACTACCTAAGGTATAAGCCTTAGGAGTTCTTCCACCTGACGAACATCTGGTCGCCGATAATCTCCTGCACCTTAGTCACCAACGATTCATCCATCGGTTCATCTACGAACCGGATATTCTTCAGCACATTGTCTGGATTGGCACTGCTGAAGAGCGTCGTGGCGATACGGGGGTTCAAGCTGGTAGAGAATTGGATGGCGAGTTTTTCGATGGGGTAGCCTTTCTCCTGACAGTAGGCTGCCGCCTTGGCACAGGCATTCTTCAAGTCACGCCCTGCAGGATGCCACATCGGGGCACCACGCTGCGACAGCAGACCCATCGACAGCGGCGAGGCATTGATGACCCCCACCCCGTGCTGTTCGAAGAAACCGAGATAGTCGGCAAGCAGGGTGTCGTTGAGACTGTAGTGGCAGAAATTCAAGATACTCTCCACCGTACCGTCGTCGCAGTGCTCGATGACCCATTTCAGGTTCTCGGGTTGGAGGTCGGTGATACCCACATGACCTACCACTCCCTTCTTTCGCAGTTCCACAAGGGCTGGCAGCGTTTCATCGACAACCTTTTGCAGACCACCCTCCATCGCACCCTGAAATTCGATGTCGTGTACGTTGATGAGGTCGATGTAATCTACGTTCAGGCGTTCCATACTCTCATAGACACTCTCCGTAGCACGCTTCGCACTATAGTCCCACGTGTTCACACCGTCCTTGCCGTAGCGCCCCACCTTCGTAGAGAGGTAATACTTGTCACGCGGAATCTCCTTCAGGGCCTTGCCTAATACAATCTCTGCCTTCAGATGACCATAGTAGGGCGACACGTCGATGAAGTTGATGCCGTTATCCACGGCGACATGGACGGCACGAATGCCTTCCTCTTCGCGGATGCTGTGAAAGACGCCTCCCAACGAGGAGGCGCCAAAGGCGAGATTGGCCACCCGCATGCCAGTCTTTCCTATTTCGTTATATACCATAGTCGTTTTATTTCTGTGGCGTGATGATACGGTAATTGCCGCTCAGGTGCATAAAGGCGAAGAGACGCAGCAGACCGTCGTAGTAAGCATCGAAATAGCCATCCTCGAAGGGCACATGCTTCGCGTTCCACAGCGCATCCACAAACTCCTTGCTCTTGTCATGGCTGCACAACATCGAGGAAGCGGCAACGGTAGCCACCAGTCCGATGCTGTGACGCAACTTACGGAAGCCGCCTGCACCCAGAATCTCATTACCCTCAGGGATGGAACCGTCCTTACGGTACTGGTCGAGGAAGGTATCAACACCCTGGCTGTAGAAGAAGTTCTGGATCTTTTCTCCATATTGACGCTGCCACTCGCCGTCGGCACAACTCCACTCGTAGTCGAGGGTGATGTTCATGGGCACACGCCAGGAGTCGTAGCGGAAGTTATTGTTACCATTGCGGGGAGGTGTCTGGGGGGCACCGTTCTGCTGCTGACCCTGCGGTCTGCCGGGGAAACGGAAACCAGCCATCTCCGAGCCATCGAACTGACACTGGTCACCGTTCAGACCAGTTTTCTCGTCAGTACACTTGTGCAGGAACTCACGACTCTTCTGCGCGCATTTCTTCCAATAGTCACTGCGTCCGTCGTCACCCCACTTCGCCCAAACTTCGTAGAAGGCGGGGATATGGTAAGAGGGATCGGTAAAGCCCTGTCCATAGCCGTCGGGGGTGAAGGTAATCAGATCGGTCTCTGGATTGATGAGGAACATCTTCTGCGGACCTTGTTGCTGCTGTCCGCCACCGAAACCACCAAAGCCGCCGAAACCACCTGGACGGGCCTCTGGGGTGTATTCCTTGGGTTGGATGGCGTTCAGGATGCGCTGTGCCTCAGCCTTATAGTTGATGCCGGTATCGTTGCCCCAGCGGTTAGAGGCAAAGATCAGTGCCGTGATGAAATACAACTCACCATCGCTGGCAGCACCTGGGGAGTTACGCGTACCGTCCGTCCGACAACTCCAGGCGAAGTAACCCTCACGGATGCCGTCCTGGTGCTGCATATACTTCTTGGTCCAGCGCCACAGACGATCGAAGATATCCTTCTCATTAAACTGCACCGCCACCATCAAACCGTACGACATACCCTCCGTACGGGCATCGTGGTTCTTGATGTCAGAGACGTAACCCATCGAGTCGCCTACTTCGAAATAAACCTTGTTGGGGCCACGAAAAACATCGTTGAACACTTCCTTCAACTTCGCATCGACATCGGCCTCTTTATAGCCCATCTCTACGAAAAGGTTACGATACTTACCAGTCTCAAAAGCACCCTTCTTCCAAGGGTTCAGTGCCATCATGCCAATAGTCATCATCAGCAGTGAGGCCATAACTACTAATCTTTTCATCTTACAATTCATTTTCACTTTTATAATTTTATACTTTTTTACCTTTTTACTTTTCACCTCTTAACTTCTCACTTCTTAACCTGCCACCAGTCCAAGCGCACATCGCCACTGACGTTGTTGAAACAGAGATACACATCATGCACACCTGCGGCACTCTTGATCTTACCGGTAAAGAGACGGTATTTCTCCACGTCGCCGGTCTTGCCGATATTGCAGGCACCAACCACCTGTCCGTCTTTACTATCCAGACGCAGGCTGACGGTGCAGCCACCGGTAGAGGCAGCCATGATACTGAACTGCTTAGCACCCTGTGAGAAATCAACGCCACGCAGACGGATATACTCACCGTCGTCGATGTCGAAGACATACATATTCTTCTTACCTGTCGAGGCGGGCATATCTGCCACGACACCCGTGTTCTCGATACCCATCTTGGCAGTCTTCAGGCCGAAGCCCCATGCCATCGTCTCAGCCTCTATTCTGTTATAGGGATTGAGCCACTCCAACTGCTTCATGGGTTCCAGATCCAACCAGTAAGGCGTCTCACGGATGGTGCCGTCGGCATTATAGAAAATCTCTGCCCCGTTCACGCTGCGACGCTCATGGTGCACGAAAGTCTCCAAGTGCATCAGGTCGTAGTCCTGTCCGAAGATATACGAATGACCCTTGTAGTCGGCTATGCCAGGATGATTGCCCCTGTCGCGCTGCGTAGGAGCCATCAGGTAGTTCTGTTCCTTCCAGGGTCCCAACGGCGAATCGCTCATCGCATAGCCCAAGCCCTCAGGACAACAGGTCGAGGCGAAACCCATATAGTAGTGTCCGTTGCGCTTATAGAACCACGGGCCTTCCTGATAGTGCTTCACAGCCCAGGTGGCCTTCTCGCTGAACGGCACCCTGAGGTTGATCTTCGCACCCTCCTCCTTCACGGGACGCATCAGTCCGTCCTTGGGATTGAGCACGTAGATATCACCCTTTGTCGAAATCATATCCTCATTCAACTTGACGCAATAGGTCTGTGGATTGCCCCAGAACATATAGGCCTGTCCGTCGTCGTCGATCCAGACAGAGGGGTCGATGTCATCCCAGTGCTCCTGCTGCCATACCAGCGGCTTACCCAGAGGATCCTTGAAGGGTCCGTAGGGCGAGTCAGCCACCAACACACCGATGCCGTGTCCGTGCAACGGGGCATAGAGGTAGAACTTGCCGTTGCGCTCTATCGTCTGGATGGCCCAGGCACCGTTCTCCCTGCTGCGCCAGGAGAACTCCTTCAACGAGGCCACCGCACCGTGCTCCGTCCAGTTCACCATATCGGTGGTGCTCCACAGGAGCCAGTCGTACATAAAGAAACCGGCCGAGTTCTTCTCGTTCGCATCGGGGATATCCTCTGGCGAGGCATCGTGCGAGGTATAGAGGAACAGCGTGTCACCCACCACTAAGGGCGAGGGGTCGGCGGTATATTTCGTCTGAAAGAGCGGCATGTTCACCTGTTCCAGTCCGCGCATCTCCCACCAGTCAAAATTAAACAGTTTCGGACCCTTGCGACCCTTGAACACCAGATAGAGATCTGCCGTCTCGGGCAGGGCAATGTTGGCGAGCGTACGTTTCGGCCCGTTCACGTCGGCCAGCGTCGGATAGTCCAAATCGAGGGAAATGGTCTCCCATTTCTCCCAGCCGCCGGTGCCAGGCACATTCATGACGCCGAGGCATCTGCCGCCCACGCTGTCGAGACGTATCTCAATCTGTCCGCCCCTTAAACCTGAAGCCACACGGGCCTTGAAGACACGCGGGTATTTATTGTCAAACGCCACGTTTTGCAGTTTGATCCAGTCGCCGTTGTGGATATCGGTCACATAGACCCCCACCTCTTCGTTCTGCTCTGTTTTGATACCCTTTGAAAAGGCCATCGTCTCAGCCTCCACCTTCCGGTAGGGGTTGAACTTATCCACAGGCTTTACACCCTCGTCGGTAGGCATGATCGTGGGGAAACTGCCGTCGGCATTATACTTGAACTCCTCCACAGCCACACTACGTCCGAAACCGCCGCCGTTGGGCAGTTTTCCCGTGTGGTAGAAGAAATAACTGTGTCCCTTATAGTCAGCCACGCCGCAATGGTTCGTAAACGACTTCGTGTCGCAGAGCGGCATGATCTCGCCAACGTAGGTCCAGGGGCCTGTGGGCGATGGCGCCGTACTGTACGAGATATGCTCCGGCACGCCCCCGGCGGCATACAGCAACTGATAAACCTTCGAGGCATCCACGTTGTATTTCTTGCTGTCCACCTTCCGCAGCCACGGCCCTTCCACATACGAGTCCTTATACTCCTTACCCTGCACACGCTTGTCCCTCAGGGGTGAGCCGAAGCCCTCCTCCGTCATGTCGAGTATGCCCAGTTCGCCGGAATAGGAAATCATGTCGCGGTTCAGTTTCAGGTAATACACACGGGGATTACCCCACATCAGCCACGCCTGTCCGTCGTCGTCGATCAGTACCGTCGGGTCGATATGATCCCACGAACCGTTCTCGAAGAGCGGTTTGCCGATAGCATCCTTGAAAGGCCCTATCGGACTGTCACCCACCGCCACGCCAATGGCCATACCACCCGACAGTTTGGAGTGGGCACAGATATACCAATAGAACTTCCCGTCGCGCTCGATGGTCTGTGAGGCCCAGGCACGGTCGTCGGCCCAGGAGAAACTCTCCAAGGCGAGGGGCGAACCATGGTCCTGCCAGTTCACCATGTCCTGCGTCGAATAGACGCGCCACTCCTGCATCCAGAAGAAGTCGGCACCATCCTCGTCGTGGCCCGTATAGACATACATCGTCCCGTCGTGAACCATCGGAGCGGGGTCGCTCGTACACCAGGTTTGCACAAAGGGGTTCTGCGCGCTGGCAGACATTGCCATTGCCGTAGCAACGGCGATAAAAGCATTTCTCAGTTTCATCTTGTAGTTTTAGCTAAAATTACGGGTGCAAAGTTACAAAATAAAAAAACAAAGTATCCGCCACGATTGTAACGGATACTTTGTATAGAGTATCATTTCAGGCAAAAGACTACTTCCGCCAGAAGCGAGAGGTGATATCCTCGAACTCGCCAGTGTCGTTCTGACGGTAGAGACGCTGGTTGGTGGTGGGCTGCTTCAGAGGGCCGAGATGCTTGATGTATGGCCCGATCTTGATGTAGTCGAAGTCGGTCTTGTTGACCGCCGACGTGATGCGGAGCCGTCCACTGTACCAAGCCACCTTGTACTGGGGATGTTCCTCGTGGATGTACTGAGCGAGCATATCCACGCCCTTGGGATCACCGTCGCCCCCCATGAAGGCGATACAGGTGATGTTACGTCCGTACTGACTGATAAAGGCATCGATGGCATCGGTGTTCAGGGGCAGACCGATGTCCTCCCAGAGATAATGGCTATGACAGCCCGGGCAGTGACACGGGCAACCGGAGATGTTGATGGCCAGTGTCACTTCGTCGGGTATCTCCTGAAACACGATGCCGGTGTTAACGTATTTCAGCATCATAATCAGTTGGCATGGGCATAATAACGACGTGAAGCCTCTTCCTGGCGAGCCTGCGAGAAGTTGCTGACTCGCTTCAGGTAGCCAATGATACGGGTCATGTAATCGACGTTGGTAGAGTGGCAGTGGGGGCACTCATGCAGGTAGCGCTTGTCGATATGGCCACACTCGTTGCAGACGGTGTTGGGGATGTTGAACGTGAAGTAGTTGCAACCCTCCTTGGCAGCGACCTTCAACAACTGCAGGTACTGCTCCTTCGACAGATGCTCCTCGAGGTTCATGTGCAGGGCAGAGCCACCGGTGAGGTGCTCGATATAGGGTGCACCGTGGAGTTTGAACTTGTCGATGATGGTCAGTGAGTCGTCCTCTACTACATAGAAATACGAGTTGTAGCAGTCGCGAGGCACGAAGTAACCGTCCTCACGGTCCCACTTGGCATGCTTCACGCCGACATTCTCGGCAGGGATCATCTCGCAGTTGAACATCACGTCCTTCGTGCGGTACTGCTTGTTGTATTTCTCGATGAGTCCGAGGATGCCCTGTACGAAGTGCAGGTAGTCGTCGTTCGGTGTGATCTTCAGGCCCATGAACTCAGCAGCCTCCACCAGTCCGTTGATACCGATGGTAAGGTACTGGCGTCCGATGTTGATGTAACCGGCATCGAAGAGGGGCAGCATGCCACGGCTCTGCAGTTCCTTCAGGTTCTCATTGTAAGCCAACTGCACCTTGTGGCAGAGGTCGATGATGCCGCTGAGGTACTCCAGATAGTCGATCTTGTGGTTGACGGCATACTGGATGCAGCGGTTCAGGTTGATGGTGAGCACCGACTTCGAACCGGTAGAGACGCCACCGGCACCGAGGGTATAGGAGAAGCCGTTGTCGGTGATCTCGTTGCGCAGGCGGCAGCACGACGACAGTGAGTCGGCATTGTCGCTCATGTAGGTGAAGAACGAGTGACCCTCGCTGTACATCTCAGCCGTAAAGTCGCCCCACTCCTTGTCCTTGCACTCGCCGTTCTCGTCAACAAGCAAAGCCATAGTTTCCACGGGGAAGGTGAGCATGGTCTTGGTGCGCTCCTTGTTGAACCACTTCATGAAACGCTTCTGCAGCCAGGAGAGTCCCTCCCAGTCGGGCTGAGAACCATCGGGGAAGTAGAACTCGCCGAAGATGCTTTGGAAATAGTACTTGTCGTAGTAAGCCACATTCCAGAACACAGCCTGATAGTTACGGGCACCTGTGGGCTGGTTCAGCGTATAGACAATCTGCTCGAAGTAGTCGGTGATGACCTTGTCGATGGTACGCTTCTTCAGCGAGAGGTCGGCCTGCTGCTCAGGATGCTTCCAGTAGTCGAGTCCGTACTCCTTACCGATGAAGTAGTTCATGTACATCAGGAACTCTGGTGTGGCACAGGCACCACTCAACATGGAGGACACCATGAACACCATGTTGACGAAGCCGCCAGCGAAGGACTTCAGGTTGGTGGGAGCCGTCGAGTTGCCGCCAATCTCGGTGGTACCGTTAATGAGCCAGGGGTACATCGTGATCGAGGCGCAATAGTTGGCCAGAGAGGTCTCGTCGTTCTTATATATAAAATGGTGGGTTAACTTGTCGATGTATTCATCGGCCAGGGGCTTGCCGTACATCTTCTTGATACGGTCGGTGAGCAGACGGCGGTTCAAACGGATAAAGTTCGACTTCGGCAGTTCGCCAATGAGGGTGGCGATGTTCTTATGCTCCACGTTGGCATTGGCATCGTATTTCGAACCCGTGGCTGCGTTCACCGACTCGGTATATTCGGAGAGGAACATCATCTTCTCCAAAGTATCACGGTCCTCGGAGTGCAACTGACGGTAAAGGATAAACGACTTGGCCACATTATAATATCCCTCGCGCATAAGTGCCTCCTCAACCTGGTTCTGGATTTCCTCCACGGTGATGTCGTCATGCATATCGAGGTGGTTCAGAATCTTGGAGACAATACCCAAGTCTGCCGGTTCGCTTACGCTTTCGAATGCTTTTACGATCGCATTCATGATCTTGTCGAGTGAGAACTGATCCTTCGTTCCGTCTCTTTTCGTGATGGTAAAGTTCTTAATTTCCATATCGTTGAATTTAGGCTCATCCGCACAAAAAGTTTTCCGTTTTGGGAAACTTTTTTGTTTTGAACTTTCAAAAAGTTGTCCGTTTTGGAAAACTCTATTCGGCTGCAAAGATACAAAATTATCCCAAAACCTGTATCATTTTAAATCTTAAAATTTATAAAAAAAGGAATTTAATTGGTGGAGTTGAAGAAAAGTATTATCTTTGCACACAAAATAAATATTGTGCAATGAAGAAAATAATAATCCTGGCTTTCGCCTGTTGTCTGATGGCTATCAGCTGTGGTGAAAAGAAAGAGAAAGGAGCCAAGGCTCCAACGAGAGTGAAGACGGTGGTGTTGTCACCTGCCTTTGTGGATAATGCCCAGACATACGTGGGTATCGTCGAGGAGAACGAAGGGACGGCAGTCAGTTTTACCAGCATGGGTGTGGTGAAACGATTGTTGGTGAGTGAGGGTCAGGCCGTCAGTCGCGGACAACTGATTGCGGAGATGGATGACACCCAGGCCCGCAACCTGTTGGCAGGTGCCGAGGCTCAGATGACGCAGGCCAACGATGCCCTGCAGCGCTACGGGATGTTGCACGACAACGGTTCACTGCCCGAGGTGCAGTGGGTGGAGATACAAAGCAAGGTGGCCCAGGCAAAGTCGCAACTCGAAGTTGCCAAAAAGAATCTGGCTGACTGCCGGCTGACAGCACCCGTCGGCGGCATCGTCGGACACCAGCAGGTGAAAGCGGGTGAGACGGCCTTACCCTCACAGGCCGTTGTGACCATTCTCGACATCAGCAGTGTGAAGGTAAAGGTAGCCGTGCCGGAGGCAGAGGTGGATGCCATCAGCCCCACCACGCCAACCACCATCAACGTGGAGGCAGTTAATAAGCAGGTGAATGGCGGACGAATAGAGAAGGGTGTCGTGGCCGATGCCCTCACGCATACCTATGATATACGCATACGCGTGAACAACGGCGACCGGAAACTGCTGCCCGGTATGGTGGCAAGTGTCCGTTTCATGACAGAGGGCTCACAGGGCATCAACGGCAAGTCGTTGCCAGTGACTGCCGTACAGAAGGCAGCCGACGGGAGTCTGTTTGTGTGGACTGTCGGCAAGGACAATACCGCCCATCGCGCCAAGGTGAGCATCGGCGGTACGAAGGGAAACAATGTGGCTGTCACCGAGGGCCTCGATGTAGGACAGCGTGTTGTCATCGAGGGCTATCAGAAACTGAGTGAAGGAACGAAAGTCATCTACTAAGCCTATGAAACAGATGAATTGGCTGAAGTGGCCATTGGAACATTACTCGATAACGCTACTGATCATCGCCATCCTGTTTGTGATGGGTATCTTCGGGATGTACACTATGCCGAAGGACGAGTTCCCCCACGCCACCATCCGACAGGGCGTAGTAGTGGCCGTCTATCCCGGTGCCACCTCGGAAGAAGTGGAACAGCAGGTGGCACGTCCCCTGGAGCGGTACCTCTTCACCTTTGGTGAGGTGAACCGTACCAAGACTACCACCACCTCGCAGAACGGCATGTGTATCGTGATGGTGAAACTGAACGACAACGTAGATAACAAGGATGAGGTGTGGAGTAAGATCAAGCACGGACTGAACACCTTCAAGCCGCAACTGCCCGCAGGTGTACTCGCCATCGTGGTCAACGACGACTTCGGCAACACCTCCGCCCTGTTGATTGCCATCGAGAGCAGCCAGCGCAGTTACCGAGAACTGAAACAGTACAGCGACGACCTGAGCGACCGTCTGCGTCGCATCCCCTCCGTCGCCAACGTGAAACTGTTTGGTGAACAGAAACAGCAGATCAGTCTGTACATCGACCGTCAGCGGCTCCAGGCCTACGGCATCGGACAACAGATGCTCTTTTCCCGTTTACAGGCCGAGGGAATCACCACGATGGCAGGCAGCATCAACGACGATGACCAGCAGATACCCATCCACATCGAAAGTACAGACGACTCCGAAGAGGAGATAGCCAACCAGATCATCTTCTCCGAGCCCGCCACTGGTAAGGTGGTGAGGGTGCGCGACGTGGCTACCGTCAAAAGGGAATACGACCCGATGACGAGCCGCATCGAACAGGACGGCCACCCCTGCGTCCTGTTGTCGATGGAGATGACCCCGGGCAACAATGTCGTGGAATACGGCAAGGAGGTGGATAAGGTGCTCAACGACTTCCGACAGAACGAACTACCTGACGACGTGAACGTCACCCGTATCGCCGACAAGCCGAAAGTGGTCAGCAAGAGCATCAGCGACTTCGTTCGCGACCTGCTCATCGCCATGCTGATCATCATCCTCGTCATGATGGTGCTCTTCCCCCTGCGTTCCGCCATCGTGGCAGCCATCACCATCCCCTTGAGTACCTTCGTCAGCGTATCCATCATGTATATGATAGGTATCGAACTGAACATTGTGACACTGGCGGCAATGATTGTCGTACTGGGAATGATTGTGGATAACAGCATCGTCGTCATCGACGGCTACCTGGAATACTTAGGCAAGGGCTACGAACCCAAACAGGCCGCCATCGACTCCGCCAAGCAGTACTTCATGCCGATGATGCTAGCCACCATCTGCATCTGCGCCATCTTCTACCCCTTCCTCATCACGATGAAGGGCATGTTCCACGACTGTCTGAAGGACTTCCCCATCACCATCACCATCAATCTGATGGTGTCGCTCTTCCTCGCCGTCGCCGTCATCCCCTTCCTGGAGGTGCTGATCATCAAGCCCGACAAGGTAAAGACCGGTGGCAACGCTATTACCAAGTGGGTACAGAGAACCTACGACAAGGCACTCGACTTCACCTTTGCCCATCCCTGGATCACTATCGGCGGAGGCCTTGCGGTGATCTTGCTGTCGCTGCTCATCGTGCCGACATTGAAGATAAGACTCTTCCCCTACGCCGACCGCGACCAGTTTGCTGTGGAGATTTTCCTGCCCGACGGCAAGGGACTGGCAGAGACGGAGGCGATAGCCGACTCCGTACAGCACGTCCTGGAGAAAGACGAACGCATCACGGGCATCACTGGATTCATCGGCTGTTCATCGCCACGATTCATGGATGCCTATGCCCCCCAGATGGCAGGCAACAACTATGCGCAGTTTATCGTGAACACCACCTCCGACGGAGCCACCCTCGACCTCCTCGCGAAGTATCAGCCCATGTTGGGCGAGGCCTTCCCAAATGCCTATGTCAAGTTCAAGCGGCTCGACTATCTGGAGGTCAACGAACTGGAATACCGCTTCTATGGCGACAACCTCGACTCGTTGCACGTGGTGGCAGAGCGCCTGATGGAACGCATGCGGGGGATGCCGGAGTTGGAATGGGTACATACCGACTATTTCCAGCCCTACCCCATCATCAATGTGGAACTCGACCCCGTGACCTCTGCCCAGTTGGGCATCACAAGGACAACAGCCCAATTAGCCCTCACAGCCACTTCCAGCGACCTGCGGGTGGGACAGATCTGGGAAGGCAACTATGAACTGCCCATCGTGGTGAAAGATGATACGGACATGACCTTCTCCGACATCGCGAACCTCGGCATCGCATCGCCCACGTCGATGGTATCTTCTGCCGTCCACCAAGGCAACAGCACCGTGCCCCTGCGCCAGATTGCCAACGTCCAGCCCCAGTGGAGCGAGAGCCGTATCATGCATCGTGGCGGCGAACGTTGTATCACCGTCACGGCACAGTTTACGCAGGGCGTCTTTACCGCCCCCGTCGAGAACCGGATTGCAGAAATCATGCAGAAGGAGATCGAACTGCCTCAGGGCATCCGTTGTGAGGTAGGCGGTGAGATAGAATACGGCGACGAAGCCCTGCCGCAGATCTTTGGCGGCATTACCATCGCTATGATCATCGTGTTCTTCTTCCTCCTGTTCAACTTCAAGAAGTACGGCATCACCACCGTCTGTATGGTGGCCCTCGCCCTGATGACTCCTGGCGCATTGATCGGTCTAGGTCTGATGAACCGTGCCTTGGGCCTGACCTCCATCTTCGGCCTCATCACACTGATGGGAATGATTATGCGTAACGAGATCCTCATCTTCGAGCACGCCATCGACCTCATCAAGAAATATGTGGCAGAGCACGGCGACTGGACAGTGGATCGCAAGGCCTACAACGAAGCCGTTCGACAGGCTGCCTACGATGCCGGCAAGCGCCGTATGGTGCCGATCTTCCTCACCACCGCCACTACGGCAGTGGGTGTGGTACCGATGATTATCGCCCAGAGTTCGTTCTGGATGCCTGTAGGCGTCACCATCTTCGCAGGTGGTATCGGCTCGCTCATCATGGTGGTAACCATGCTACCCGTCATCTATTGGCAAGTCAGTAAGAAGTGAAAAGTGAAAAGTGAATAATTTGCTACCGCAATGAATAAAATAATCGCAATCATCGTCTGTGCCGTTTGTTGCTGTGCCACAGCAACAGCCCAAACTTATACGTTACAGCAACTCAAAGACGCAGCCCTCCAGAACAACATCGCCACCCGCAGTGCCCGCCTCGACATAGAGGCCTCGCAGCAACAGCGCAAGGAGGCCTTTACCAAGTACTTCCCCAATGTCAGCGGTACGGGTCTTTGGTTCAATGCCAACAAAGGCATGGCACAGACCAGCATCAACCCCTCGGAAATCATCCCGTCGTCGCTGGTGCCTGCCTTGGCACAGAGTTTGCCCGCCGAAGCCCTCCTGGCCTTAGCCAATCCCATCGAGGTCTCGATGATGAAGAATGGCACCATTGGTTCGCTGATGGCAGTACAACCTGTCTTCGTGGGAGGACGGATCATCTACGGCAACAAACTGGCGAGGGTTGGCGAGGAGGCCAGTCGCCTGCAACTGCAACTATCGGAAAACGAGGTGGAGAAGACCACCGAACAGTATTACTGGCAGATTGTATCCCTGCAGGAGAAAATGAAGACCATCGATGCCGTGACAGCCCTATTGAACGATATCGCAAAGGATGTGGATGTTGCCGTGAAGGCCGGCGTCGCCATGCACAACGATATGTTGCAAATACAACTGCGCCAAAACGACATCGAGAGTCAGAAACTGCAACTCAACAATGCCCTGAGCATCGTCCGCCTGCTATTAGCGCAGTGTTGCGGACTTCCCAACTCAGAATTCACAATCGACCATTCACCACTGGACATCCCCGACTCACCATTGGCAACTCTCAACTCTTCACTCGATGTCCTCCCTGAGTACCAACTCTTGCAGAAACAAGTCGAGGCTGCCAACCTACAAAAGAAGATGACGATCGGCGAAAACCTGCCATCCGTATCCGTCGGCGCAGGCTACAACTACCACAACCTGCTCGACCGCGACCACTCCTTCGGCATGCTCTTCGCGACTGTGAGCGTACCTATCTCCGACTGGTGGGGCGGCTCCCACGCCATCAAGCGCCGCAAGATTGAGCAGCAGAAGGCCGAAGAACAGTTGGCCGACAATTCCCAACTGCTGGAAATCCGGATGCAGAAGGCCCGAAACGATGTCGAGGAAGCCTACCAGCAACTGACCATCGCCCAGCGCAGCATCGAACAGGCCGAGGAGAATCTCCGTCTGAACCGCAACTACTATCAAGCCGGCACCTCGAAGATGAGCGACCTGCTGGAAGCCCAACTGCTCTACCAGAAAGCCTGCGACAAACGCACGGATGCCTACGCCAACTATCAGAACCGACTCCTAGACTACCGCCACGCCACAGGCCAATAGTAATACTTACTTCTTTTTATTTGCTTTAGCCCGTTTCTCGGCTGCTTTCCTGAAGGCTTTTATCTCTTCAGGGGTGGCTAGGCCCGTCTTGATGCGGAACTCCTGACGTGCCAGTTTCATCTGCTCCAGGAAACGTTCACTGGTGTGCATACGGGCATAGACGGCAGCGGCTGCCAGACGACCCGCATCGACATCGCTCTGCCAGTGGGCACCCACGATGACACGACTCTCACCATACATCATACCTCGCGTCAGGATCGTGTCGGCACGTTCGGGGTTGATCTCAGAGAGCAATAGGGCAGAACACCAGCCGAGGATGGTATGGCCCGAGGGATAGGAGAAGTTCCTGCGCAGATCCGGCTCGAACTGTGGCGTCGCCGTGTGTTCGTGGAAACGCATAAAGGGACGTATCCGTTTGTAGTAGAACTTGGGGAAATTGCTGATGTTCTCGCAGGTGACCTTCGCATCACGGAGCAACGTGTAGATCTCAGGTGTCTCTTCCTCAGACATCTTCAGGCCGAGAGGCTCGCTGAACTCCTGCATGATACATTCGAGACTATAGACGGCATCGCGAATGGCTATCGCGGCACGTTCCTTATTCTGCCGCATCTGCTTACCCCACATATACTGCATGATATCGTAGGCGAAGGCCGCTCCGACAGTATCAGGTGGCGCAGGACACCACTTCAGCATGTTGGGCAACTCTCTGTGAGAGAAATAGGGCTCTGCTTTACTCTGTGCTATGGCACTCACGACTGCCATCATCAGGACAGCCATCATCACGTACTTCTTCATAAGTCTTTTTGTTTTGATAAAACGCGTCAAGAATCAACTTTTGTTAATTATTGGGCACAAAGTTACGAATTATTCTTCATTATTTCGTACCTTTGCAAATATTTTTTGTGATATGATAGGAACAATTGTCAATGCAACCACCATCATCGTAGGCAGCATCATCGGCAGCTTGTTGCATCGTGGTGTGAAGGAGAAATATAAAGAAGTACTCTATACAGGACTGGGACTGGCATCGCTGGCCATCGGTCTAAATGCCACCATCAGCCACTTTCCCCAGTCGCAATATCCCGTACTCTTTATCATCTCGCTGGCCATAGGCGGCGTCATCGGCACAGCACTCGACATCGACGGAAGATTCAAGCGGCTCGTTGACAAGTTGCAGCACGGAAAGAAGAAGGAAGCCAATCGACTGGCCGAAGGACTTTCGACTGCTATCCTGCTCTATTGCATCGGCCCGCTGTCGATGCTCGGACCAGTCATCTCAGCCTTGAAGGGCGACCACACCTTTCTCTTCACTAATGCCACGCTCGACTTCGTATCGTCGACGGTGTTCGCCTCTACTTACGGCATCGGCATGGTCTTGGCGGCTCCTGTGCTGTTCTGCTGGCAGGGCATGTTCTGGCTTGTTGCCCATATCAGCAGCACCGCCATCAGCGATGCACTCATGGCTGAGTTGCTGATCGTCGGCGGATTGCTCATCACGGGCAGCGGTCTTTCGCTGTTGAACCTGAAGGACTGCAAGACGCTCAATCTCCTGCCCGCCCTTCTGGTGCCCGTCGTTTGGTTCCTGATACGTTCCATTATTTAAAAGAGGCTACCTTGCTATATTTCAGAGCCAGAAAAAATAAATACCCAATAATCTATAAATCCCAATGCAAAATAATCATGCTTGGGGATTTTTTTGTATATTTGCAGCGGAATTACCAAACAAAGACTATTATGAGAAAAGCGTTATTCTGCCTCATGGCAATGATGAGTGTGCTGACAATGACAGCACAGAGTGTTTATGATTTCACGGTGAAAGACGATGCAGGCAAGGATGTGTCGCTCGCCGAGTACAAAGGCAAGGTGCTGCTGATTGTGAATACGGCTACCCGCTGCGGATTCACGCCTCAGTACAAGGACTTGGAGCCGCTCTACCAGAAGTATCACGCTCAAGGCTTCGAGATTCTCGACTTCCCCTGCAACCAGTTCGGCCAGCAGGCTCCTGGTACGATTCAGGAGATTCACCAATTTTGCACGGCCAACTATGACATCCACTTCCCGCAGTTCGACAAGATTGATGTGAACGGCGAGAATGCCCATCCGCTCTACACTTGGCTGAAGGCACAAGCCGGCGGAGGCGACATCAAGTGGAACTTCACCAAGTTCCTCGTTGGGCGCGACGGCAAGGTCATCAAACGCTACGAGTCTCGCGATCAGATTGCCGCCATCGAGGCCGACATGCAGATGGAGGTCAATCCAGTGCTGAGTAACATGATGGCACGTCGTTCTATCCGTAAGTATCTCAACAAGCCCGTTGAGCACGAGAAGTTGGAAGCCATCGTGAAATGCGGCATCAATGCACCGAGCGGTATGAATCGCCAGCCGTGGATTGTCCGTGTGGTGGAAGACCAGAAACTGATTGCCGACGTCAACCAGGCTGCTGAGAGGAGCCTGTTCTACGATGCGCCCGCCCTCATCTGCGTCTGTACGCCCGCCAATGGCGGTGGCGAACTCGATGCAGGATTGCTGGGCGAGAATATGATGCTGGCAGCCCAGTCGATGGGACTCGGCACCTGTTGTCTCGGTGGTCCCGTGCGTTTCCTTGTATCGAATGAGAAGTGCAAGTTCTTCCTCGACCGCCTCGACATCCCCGCTGACTACAAGTTGAATTATATCCTCTCCATCGGCTACCCCGACGAGCAGCCAGATGCCAAGCCCCGCGATGCCTCGAAGGTGAAGTACATCAAATGAATACCTACTTCTGATTAACCTGCTTTTGCAGGGCTTATCAGGTACGCAATGCTTAAAAACCTCGTTTTTAGGTATTGCGCACCTGATTTATTTGCCGTACCTTTGCACCGTGAATTTAAACCACGGTGCGAGGACAGGCTGCACCTCAGCATAGAGCGAGCTCTCTGCATTCGGTTTACACTGTCCTTGTCAGCCAAAATCAAGAACGATAAAAATGAGAACGACGACAGCGATTCCTACGGAACTTAAGGTACTGATGAACCACATCTACGAGTTGCATAAAGGCGTGCGCCACATGGTGCTATTTACCTGTAATAAGAAATATAGTGAGCAAACCATTAAACGACTGGAGAGTCAGGGCATTCCTTATGTGCTCCAACCCGCAGGACAGCAGAACCTGAACGTATATTTCGGACGGCGCGAATGTCTGGAAGCCATCCGGCTTATCGTTACCCGTCCGCTGAACCAACTCACACCCGAAGAGGACTTCATCCTCGGAGCCATGCTCGGCTACGACATCTGCGCACAGTGCGAACGCTACTGCAAACGTAAGAACGGATGCAAGGGGGAGTGCAACGGGAAATGTGAAGGCAAGTGTATCAATAAGAATTAACAACTTCTTTAGAATAAATCATTGAAATGAACGCAACAATTGTAATCTATGGTTCCTCAACGGGAACCTGCGAGGCCATCGCAGAGAAGATTGCCTCGAAACTGGGCTGCGAGGCCCTGAACGTACAGGACCTGACTGCCGACATCGTCAGTGCCAACCAGAACCTGATTCTCGGCACCTCGACATGGGGCGCAGGCGAATTGCAAGATGACTGGTACGACGGACTGAAAACCCTCCAAGATGCCGACCTCAGTGGCAAGACCATCGCCCTCTTCGGCTGTGGTGACTGCTCTTCGTACAGCGACACCTTCGTAGGTGGCATAGGCGAACTGTACAACGGCATCAAAGACAGCGGTGCCAAGTTCATCGGTGCTGTTGAAACCGACGGCTACACCTTCGACGATTCGGAGGCTGTCATCGACGGCAAGTTCATCGGTCTGCCCCTCGACGACATCAACGAGGACGACAAGACCGATACCCGCATCGAGGCTTGGATCACCGCCATCTCTCCATGTTTATAATCACAGGTAAAATTCATAAATCAGTATTTGTTTAGTTTAGTGAGGTGGTTAGTCGGTGACGATAAACCACCTTTTCAGTAGAATCAGTAACTTATTAAATAATCAACTATGACAAGAAGTATTAATATCTCAGTTCTGTGGCTGCTGACCATTTGCGGTTTTGCCTGCCATTCCATTTGTGACGTTCTGCCCATGTTTTGGGGTAAGAATATGGCTGTTGCCGCTACCTATGGAAATGTTGACCAAGGGATGATCGTGTTCATGATGACGCTATCGTACCTTATTCCCGCTTGTGGCATGCTCTGTATGCTGTGGAAAGCGAAGGTCTCGAAAAACATCAATGCCGTGCTGGCCGTGCTCATCGGCTTGTTCAACATCGCCCATGCTTTCATGGAGTTGCCCTCCGACAATGCAGGTCAGTATATCATCATGCCCATGATGATTGTGGTCGGCCTCGTGCTGGCGTGGTATAGTATTAAATATGTAAAGGAGGATTGAGTTATGGGACTATTAAAGAAATTATTCACTAACTGCGCCTGTCCGCAAGGACGGATGGGGCGCGCTATGTTGAACTTCATGAACCTCTGCCATGCACCACTGACGAACTGGGGACTGAAACTCGTCGATATTCAAGACGGCTGGACGATGCTTGATATCGGTTGTGGTGGAGGGGCAACCTTGCAGCGACTGTTGAAACGAAGCAAGGGTGCGAAGGTCTATGGCATTGACATCTCTGAAGAGAGCGTGGCGAAGGCCAAAAAGGTGAATGCTGACGTGCTCGACAAGCAGGTGTTTGTCACTCTGGGTTCTGCCGAGAAGCTGCCCTACGAGGACGGAAAGTTCGACCTCGTAACGGCAGTCGAAACGGTGTATTTCTGGCCCAACCTTCCCGACTGCCTGCAAGAAGTGCGTCGTGTGCTGAAGTCTGGCGGTAAATTCGCCATCTTGGTAGAGGTGGTAGATAGCGATTCCAAGTGGACTAGCGTAGTTGAGGGTATGACAGCCTATTCGCCAGAGGATCTGAAAAAGCTGCTCGACGAAGCAGGTTTTACCCAGACGGAAATCCACCGTAAAAAACCAACGTATGCTACGATTTTAGGAGTAAAGCCATAATTTGCAACTAAGTTGCGGATTTTCTTTGTACCTCTGGCTTTGCCGAAAGGCTACGGGTAGGCGAATTTGTTCGGGAATAGGTACTCTTGCTCGGAAATACTCTAATAAATTTGGTATTTCACTTGCTTATTCGTACCTTTGCAACATGGTTATGGATTTACAGGGTTTCTTTACATCGCTCTTGAACGTTGTCTGCGAGATGGCTCCCTATCTGTTGCTGGGATTCTTCATCGCGGGGGTGCTGCACGTATTCGTGCCGCAGAGGTTTTACGCCAACTATCTTTCGAGGAACAATAAGCTGTCCGTAGTTTGGGCGGCGCTGTTGGGAGTACCCCTACCCCTCTGTTCGTGCGGAGTGATCCCTACAGCTATCGGACTCCGAAACGAAAAGGCTTCAAAAGGAGCCATTGCCTCGTTTCTCATCGCCACGCCACAGACGGGCATCGACTCCATTCTGGCCACATTCTCGCTGATGGGACTGGGGTTCGCCATTATCCGTCCTACGGCGGCGCTTGTCACTGGCGTTTGCGGCGGATTGCTGGTAAACCGACTGGTTCGTGAGGATGACGTCGCGGACATCGACAACTGCTCATGTCAGGTGGAAAATGGCAACAGAATATGGCGCGTGCTGAAGTATGCCTATTATGATATGCTTCGCGACATCGGCCTGCGACTGCTTATCGGACTTGTCGTGGCAGCATTGATTCAGGTCGCTGTGCCCGATGAGTTCTTCCTCAGCTTCGGCAGTCAGCCGTTGCTGCAGATGCTGGTCATCTTAGTTATCGCCGTGCCGATGTATATCTGTTCGACGGGTAGTATTCCTGTGGCAGCGGCACTCATGATGAAGGGACTCTCACCAGGAGCGGCATTGGTGATGCTGATGGCTGGCCCTGCGGTTAATCTCGCCTCCATATTGGTGGTTCATAAGTCGATGGGGCGCCGTTTCACATTGATTTATCTGATGACCATCGTGGGCTTTGCTGTCCTCTTTGGTCTGCTGCTCAATGCTACGGGCTTGGACTTCACCGTTGCCGCTCAGGATGCTTGTTGCATGGGGGCATCAGCCATGCCCAGTACGTTTAAGATGGTTTGTGCTACAGTATTAACATTATTAATTATATTTGCTCTTATGATGAAGTTTTTCAGCAAGTTTACCGCCCAAAAGCCGTTAGACCCCGATGTAACTGTCTATCGGGTTGAGGACATGCATTGCAGTCATTGCGAGGCTGCCGTAGTTCGTGCCGTTGAGGAAGTGCCAGGCGTAGAGAAAGCCAAGGCCAGTGCCTCTGCCAACACCCTCACCATCAAAGGCCCCGCTACGGAAGAAGCCATCCGCACAGCCGTTGAGGGTATCGGTTATACGTTCAAGGGACGGAGCAGCGAGAGCCGTTAAGCTCGCTTAAACGGCCGAGTCGTGACGGAGCTCGACATAGTCAAGGGAAAGGTTTGAGATTGGTAAGTGGCTTTATGGTCTTCTAAATAATTGATTACTTCCCCTTCCTGAACTCCCTGGGCGTCATGCCCTTCATCCGGTTGAAGAAGCGGGCGAAGGTGGTCACTTCGGCGAAATGGAGTTGGTCAGAGATCTGGGTGATGCTCAGCGAGGTCTGACGCAAGAGGAATGTGGCTTCCATCAGCAGCATCTGGTTGATGTAATCAACGACGGTGCGGCCGCCTGACACCTGGCGGACAACGCGCGAGAGGTAGGTGGTGGTGATGCAGAGGTGTGAGGCGTAGAAACCGATGTCGTGATGCTCGGCGAAGTGCTGTGGCAATAGGCCGAGAAAGCCGAGAAATATTTCTTCGACGCGCTTGGGGAAACGGTGCTCTCGGATACTGTGTTGCTGGACGGTGGAGAGATCGGTAAGGAAGAGGTTATATAGCATGCGCAGGCTATCGTTGGCAAGCGGAAGCCCCATCTGCTGGTAATGAATCATCATCTGCATCGGTTCACGTAGACGTTGAAAATCATCGTTTTTCAATGGCAGTATAGGCGATGTGAGTTCGACTACCGTGAAGTAGGCCGTGCGTATGGCATCGCGCACCGTGGGCAGGCTGAGCGTGAAGTGTTCGTCGGCCAGCAGGCAGATGCCGCTGTAGTCGCTGGAAGACGAGAGGATGGTTATCTCAAAGCCGGGCGAATAGGTATAGAGGTCGCCCTCACGAAGCGTCAGTTCGCTATTATTATATAATATGGTAAGCCAGCCTCGCGTGATAATCGTATAGATGTAACACGACAGAAATCCGTG
>CAJODF010000033.1 GCA_905233555.1 uncultured Prevotella sp.
TCTGCGGTTATTGATGCCAATCCTAAGTTCCATAAACTCTATCAAATGTATAAATTAGTCGCTTGATGAATGAATATTCACTTGCGAAAGTTCAGTGATAGTATATATTGGGGAGAGTTTAAGCGAGGAACTTTTGATATAGGTCGTATTGAAATACATGTAGCCAAATTGTCTGATTACCTGAAGAAAGAACCTCGATTTGTATATCATTGTTCTGCATTCAAAGATAGTCTTGAAAATAGAATTGATATGGATATCACATATGCTGCTGTTGAGAACTATGACAATTATAAAGAATATCTTGAAACTATACGCAAAACTGCCCCTCATGGTTTTTTTGACTCATGGGGATGGGATAATGAATATTCTAGTATCTCTTTCAATTTCAGATACACTAACACCAATAAGAAGACTATAAAATACATAGAGGTTTTCTGGACATGTACAAATGATGTTGGTGATGTCCGCAAAACTGGAAGTTTCAGAGGAACCGGTCCTCTTGAAGAATGGCAATCTGCATCATGGGAATGGGAACATTCAAATTATTATGTAGCTGGTGATGCATCTAAAATGAGGCTTACTAAGGTTCTCATTACCTATATGGATGGAACTAAGGTGACGATTCCCAAGAATAAGATAATGTATGAATAATTGAATTATTTAAATTAAAAACTTATCATTATGAAGAAAATTATTATTCTAATCGCATTAATGATGCCATTGGTGTCATATGCACAAGATTCCAAAGAAAAATCTTCGAGTAAAACGGTAGAATTCCTTTCTAAGGATGGCTCTTTCTTAAAAAAAGAATTTTATGACCAAGCTACCGTAGGTAGTTCTTATAATAAGATTGACTGCCAGGTGCTTATCATTACGGACATGAAATCTAATGAGAAAAGAGGATGCTTGAGACTGACTACTCATTATCCATCTAGTTCTTCTAATGATGATTACATTGGAACCCTTGATCCTGACGAACTTGATGCTTGTGTCATGTGCCTACAAAAGATTCAGACAGACATAACAACAACAACTCCTGAAACTTATACAGAAGCGGAATACAAGACTCGTGATGGAGTACAGATCGGAACGTATTGGAATAAAAAGAAAAGTGAGTGGATAATCTATGTTCAAACAAAGAGTTATACTTCACGCTCAATGTCTACGGTTGATTCGTCAAATCTTCCCAATCTTATTCAGAATTTGAAAGATGCAAAGCAAATGATAGTAACAAAGACTAAGTAGATTATACTACGCTCACAAAAATAAATACACAATGGGACGGTACTTTCGTGTTGTTGTCTGACAGGGAAGTACCGTCTTTTTGTTGCTGTGAAGATATCCTGTGACTTTTGTAAAGAAACACGAGCCGTAATCTCGTGGGCGACGAGCCGTAATGTCGTCGAGGGTGAGATTACGGCTCGTTGATGGTGACCCGTAAGGCAGCTGTTATCTGGATAATAACCTGCCATTATTTCGCAATAACCTTGCCTTATTTGAAAATAACCCAGCCTTATTGCGCAATAACCCTACCTTATTGAATCAGCGACGTTACACAATGGGGCCAGACCCCACTGTTCAAACTCAAAAAACTAAAAATAATTGGTGATTTCCTTGCATAATACGAATATTTGTACTACCTTTGCAAAATCAAGTAAGATGAGAAGATTTTGGGAATCTATATGGCAACAATGACATTAAAAAAAAACCAAACAGGGACGATGAAAGCGCAATTAGCCGACATTTTGATGGCCGTTTCATGGTCAGATTTGTCGCGCACCTATTTCGGAAAGTCGAATTCGTGGCTATACCATAAACTCGATGGTATCGACGGCAACAAGAAAGCCACCGAATTTACTATCGAAGAACGCTATCGATTAAAAGGAGCGCTAATTGATCTGGCAGACCGTATCCGCAGGGCGGCTGATACAATCGAGTGACAAGTTATGGAAAAGTGAAAAAAGTCGAAAGTTTTGATGCTTTCGGCTTTTTTTTTGGTTTTTCGATTACTTATTATTACCTTTGCAAGCAGAAATTAAACAACGATAACAATGAAGACAACTATTCAAGAGCAAGACGGCCAATTGGTAGCCATTCTGGAAGGGCGCCTCGACACGGCTGTATCTGAGGAGGTAGAGGAGCAGTTGAGTCCCCTGCACAAGTGTAAAGACAAGGATATCGTCATCGACTGCACAGACCTGACCTACATCTCGTCGAGCGGTCTGCGCATCTTCCTCCGCATCGTGAAGAGCGCCAAGGCCAAGGAGAAACCCGTCTATATCAAGGGCATGGCGCCCAACCTTCGCAGCGTGCTGTCGATGGCGGGATTCCTCAACCTGTTTGTATTTATATAAACCGCCACACCTATGAATAAAGAAGTGAAACTCGACCCGCACGGTGAGGATTTGATGGCGCAATTCCGCCAGCGGCTGCCCGAACTGGAGCAACTGGCACAGAAGGCCCTCGACTTGTTGCAGAACGCACTGCGCGAACAGGGAATCTATGTGACTGCCATCGAGCAACGTGTGAAGAGCGAGGGTTCGCTCGCCGGAAAGCTGGAGTTGAAAGGAGCGAAGTACAAGACCATCGAAGACGTGACCGATCTGGTGGGCATTCGCATCATCACTTTCTACACCGACGAGGTGGATAAGGTGGCCGCCATCGCCAAGCGCGTCTTTGACATCGACTGGCAGGAGAGCGTGGATAAGCGCAAGCACCAGTTGAATGCTTTCGGTTACAATTCATTGCACTATATCTGCCGCCTGCCCGGTGGCAGTCTGCGCTTCGAGCTGCAGATGCGCACGGCCTTACAGCACGTTTGGTCAACTATCGAGCACGACATCGGCTACAAGGGTGCCGTGAAGATCCCGCCCGAATACAGACGACAGTTCAGCCGACTAGCCGGTATGCTGGAACTGATTGATGATGAGTTCAGCCGTCTGCGCTCGTCGGTGACCGACTACCGGCGTAAGATTCAGGGACTGGTGAAGAGCGGAAAACTCGACGATGTGACGCTGTCGAGCGACTCGTTCCGCAATTTCATCGATCTCGACCCCTTCGACAAACTGAACAAGCGTATTGCCTCGGTGAATCAGGCTGAGATATTCCCCGTGCCGCTCATGCCCTACCTGCCGCTGCTCGAATCGTTCGGATTAGAGACGCTCGGCGACGTGCAGCGCTTCGTGGAGGAAAACAGCGACGATGCCTACCAGATGGCGCTCTCGCAACTGGCCGTGACCGACCTCGACATTCTCTCCTCGAGCACCGCCCTGCAGTACCTCTGCATAGTGCACGTGCTGAAGAACGACGGTGGTCGCAAGGGTCTGAAGGAATTCTATGACGTCATTAACGGTCAGAATGACAGCAATGAGATCCTGGCCGAGATGACGCTCGAACAGGCTAAGACGCTGGAATTTATGCAGCCTAAGAAAGAGGAAACTACATAAATACGAAGCGGAGACTCTGGTAGAGTTGTATGCAGAAGATATAGAGTATCAGTAGCGGCGCGAAGCGCTGGATGCCGTAGGTAAGTGCCGCGAGAATGTCGGAAAGCGACTGCATGCGTCCGGAGATCAGGCCAAAGGCAATGCTCACCAGCGTGATGCCGAAAGCGACGAAGGGAATAAGGCTGCGGCTGAAGGGTGAAGGGAAGAGCGAGCCCGACGCCGACAAAAGGACGGCATGCGGCACGACGGTAAGCAGGAGGATGGCAGCGATATAGGCCACCAGTAATACCAGCGAGACGCGGAAGGCGGTACGATCGCGATAGGATATGATGCGCGGCCTGCGCTCGTGCCACAATGAACTGAGTCCGGAGCGCAGGAAGGTGCCGACGGCAATCATCAGCAGCAGAAGCCACGTCAGGAGCGGCGAGGCCACCATCCGGGCAAAATCGCCTACGAACCAGCGCACCCCCTCGCCGGAGAGCAGCGAGCGCACGCCCTCGACGCCTGCCGCAGAGAGGATCCACGACAGGAGAATCAGGGCGAGTTCCGCAATAAGGAGTATGAAAAGCACCACTCCCAACTGTGACGACGTCTTAGTCTTCATCGGCCACGAGGTTATCGATGTCGATGATGTGCAATTCGAGCGCACGCACCACGAGGCGCGTGGCATTGACATTGCCTACCGACTCGGGGAAGAGTTTGCGGATGAGATCGTTCTGGCGTTTCTCCAGACTCTTCACGCCAAAGGGCATACCGCGCAAGCCGGTAATCTGCTCTTTGGTGTAGCCGAGGGCCAGATGACGGAGGAAACGCTCGTCGTACTCGTCGATCTCGTAGTTGACAAGGGCCTCCTGCTTAGCCAGTTGTCCGCTGACGGCATACTTGAACCGCTCGACGATCTTCTCGAGGATGGGCTCGTTGAAGACGAGGGTCTTGCCTTCCATCACGGCATTCACGTCGCCGCGTGTCAGCAGTTCACCCGTCTTGAGGATGATACCATCGGCACCGGCGTCGAGCACATCGACCCATAGTTTCTCATTCAGGATTTCGCCCGTGAAGATAAGCACCTTGATGTCGGGATGCATCTCCTTCGTGCTGCGGCAGATCTCTACACCCACTGTGGTGGAGCCACCGAGACCCAGGTCGAGCAGCAGGAGATCGGGCTTCTGCTGCTTCAGCAGTTTCCAATAGGCCGTCTCGCAATCAGCCGTGCCAATCACTTCCGCCTCGGGGATGTCGTTGCGGATGATTCCTAATGTGCCTTTGAGTTCGAGGGGCACATCCTCGACGATAATCACTTTGAAGTTCTGCATACGTTAGGTAATATAATTCTGATGTTCGTTGTTCCGTTGTCGTTCTCTGCCCAAATGCCGCACATACGTCGGTTGGTAGCCTCGCCATGGTCGCGCACAATCTGGCGGCAGAGGAGATAGGGGATGTGCGACGAGGTCGTAGGATTGAAGAGATTCTGTGCTTCCTCGTCGGTGAGGTGCAGTTGCGGCATGGGCACGATGACCTCCACATACTTGTCGTCCTTGGGCGTGATCTGCCATTCCGCCCCACCCTGCTTGCGCAGGATCTCGAAGAGGTAGGCAATCAGGTTCTTGTCGCCGAGGATGCCGTTGTCGAGGGGTTTTACGTGGAGGTGTACGCCCTCAATCTGGTGCATGGCCTGCTCAGAGAGGATGCCATACAGGTCGCGGTAGTAATCGACCACCTCGGAGAGCGACTGCATATCGCCCTGATCCAACAACTGCTGGATGCGCGAGGGATAATACATCGTCTCGTGCTTCAGGGTCGATAGGCAGTTGTCGAGCACAGCATTCGCCACGTGCAAGTTATTGTTTTCCAACTCTGCCCGCCGTAACTCGTCGTCGGCCATCTCCAGGCTCGACTGCTGCTCGCGCTCCACGAAGAAGCGTTCGTAGAGACGGTGACGGTAGTAGAGCAGATAGTAGGCCGGCAGTATGGCAAGGAGCACGAGCACGAGCAGGATGATACCGATGCGCTTGTTACTCTGCGACTGCTGCATCGTGCGGCAGTAGTCGGCCAGCGTGTTATCGGCCGACATCTCCTTGTAGAGTTGGGTATATATCTTGTTGTTGTAGGAGTAAGTCTGCCATTCATGCAGCGCCAGGGCGGCGACGGCGCTCTCGTTGCGCATGTCGAGGATCACCTCGTAGTTGACGTTCAGGGAGTCGTGGAACCACTGTATCTCCGGCGCCACCAAGGACGGGTTGCCCAGTTGGAGCAGCAGGAGGTCGCCCTTGGGATAGAGTTTCTTATAGTGGTTGTTGAGGTAATGACGGCAGGAGTCAGCAAACTGAAGGGTACGCTCGTAGGTGCCGTTGATATTGGAGAAGTAGGCCGAGTCAGCAAAGACGCTGGCACGGCTCAAGTCGTCGGCAGGCTGAGCGGAGGAAGTAAGAAATGCGCTCGAGCTCTGCTCGCTTGCTACCAACGGGACGCAAGAAAAGTGGAAAGTGAAAAGTAGGAGCAGGGTGCGGAGGAGGCCTTTGGGCAGACGGAAGAAGAAGCGCGAGCCTTTATCCTTCTCGCTCTCCGTCGCAATGGAGCAGACAGAGAATATCTGGGATATCTTCCGGTATTTCTCGATGATGCCCTTGCAGTTCAGTAGTCCGAAACCGTGGCCGCCCGTGCCGCTGTCTCGGATAGGCTTGGGGTCGAAAAGATGCTGCAACTGCTCGTCGGTCATGCCTGCACCCGTGTCCTTGACAGATATTTCCACATAGTCGTCGGTCTCCTGCGCCGATAGAGTCACCTGCCCGCCTTCGGATGTGAACTTACGGGCATTGTCTGACAGCGTATTGAGCATGAAAAGCGTCAATACGCGGTCGGCCTTGACCAATGCATCGGTGGGCTCCACCTCCAGACTAATACCCTTCATGCCGAAACTCTTGCGGCCCTTCGCCACCATGTCGAAGAGGGGCTGCAGGGGGAAGGTCTCGATCTTCAGGTTCAGTTCGCCCTGACGGAGTTGGATCCAGTGGGTCAGTATGTCGTTATAGTCGTTGATCTGGCCAGTCAGTTCGCGGATATAGCCTTCGTCGCGACCTTTGTGAACGCAATAGATGATACGGTCGATGAAAGGCGTCACACTATTGACGAGAGATATCTTGGCACGCTGTTCCAGATTACGCCGTTCGTTATTCTCCACGCGGAGGCGCTCCATCGCCACCTCATCCTGCCGCTGCTCCAGCATCTCGTCGAGTTGGTTGTACTTTTTCTGCTTCTTGTTCAGATGGTTGAAAAGCCACAATGAGAAGAGCAGGAGAACGATGGCAATGCCCACGGCGACCAGCATCCAGTTGAGTTGCGAGGCTGTAGCCTCCAACTGACTGGCGCGTGCTTCTAACTGCCGGTCCTGTCGGGTATCAGTCATCAGGTCAATATAAACATTGCGATTGGCGTCGCTCTGCGCCTTGTCGTCCATCGCAGAATAGGCTACACTCAACTGCTCGCGGATACTCGCCACCAGGTCGGGTGCCTGATTGATGATGGTATCGGAGAGTGCCTGTTCCAGATTGAAGAGCGTCGATTGGTAATCGCCAATTTGGCGGAAGCAGGAAGCCAGCGTACGGTAGGCACCTGCTATCTGATAGACATCGCCATACTCCATGAAGAGGGAAAGGGCGCTTTCGGCCAGCCAGCCGGGGAGCATATCCTCCTCCACCCCGTCGGGGTTGATGAACTTCATGGCGGGGAGGTTGTCGTCAATCAACTGGCGGCGGTAGTCTTCATCCATCAAGTGTTCCGAGAGCGCTTCTAAGGCCTGGGCCGCAAAATAAGACATGTCGGCCCGACGGGCTGTCAGGAAACAGCGCATCAGGGCGTCGAACTCCTGTTGGTTGATGTCCTGCTGGGTGCCCTCGGTGATGATGCCGCCCGCACCGATATTATAGAGGTAGTTCAGGTACTGGGCGGTGTCGCGCTGCACCTCATTGGGGTCGATCTGATCCAATGCCTGAATGGACTGACGCTCCAAACCGACATAATAATAATAGGTAGAGTTAACGATGGCGTATTCCGACTCCGCATAGCGTAAGACACTCTGGTCGCGTTCAGAAAGCAGGTCACGTTCCTCATTGATACGGCGGAGCGCACCATCGGCCAACTCACGGTATTCATAGAATTCGCGGTTGTTGGAACGTCGTTGGCAGAGGCGCATCTTCTGGATGTACGATACAAGGCATTGTACCTGATTATCAGTAATTTCCGGAACGCTGTTCAAGCGTTTCTCCGCCTCGTCGTACTGCATCCTGACAATGTTTACAAAGGCCAGATGATTCAAGGCTTCTGCCCTGCCCTTGTCGTAATGTTCCGAGAGTTCGTAGGCTTGTTGGGCATAGTGCTCCGTGGAGTCTATGTTACGATAATGATAATTGTACGACAGACTATTCAGCCTGTCCACATGCTGCCTATCAGGCTGTGAACAGGCTGAGAAAAGAAGGGTGATCAGTATGATGTATGCGGACCTCATGCACGTGCCTTGGCAATATAGCCGAGAGCCTCGCGGCACTTGTCAGTGACATACTGCCAGTCGCCGGCCTTGACCTTGTCGGAGGGGAAGAGTTTGGAACCCATACCCACGCAATAGACACCGGCCTTGAACCAATTGGTGAGATTCTCCTCATCGGGAGAGACACCGCCAGTGACCATGATCTTCGACCAAGGCATCGGAGCCTTCAATCCCTTGACCATGTTCGGTCCTACCACGTCGCCGGGGAAGACTTTCGTCAGGTCGCAGCCCAACTCCTGGGCCTTGCCGATCTCGCTGACGGTCATGCATCCGGGGCAGTAAGGCACCAGACGACGGTTACAGACGGGAGCAATGTCTGGATTGAACAATGGACCCACCACGAAGTTGGCACCTAACTGGAGATACAACGCTGCGGTGGGGGCATCGACAATAGAGCCGATACCCAAAGCCAACTCGGGGCACTCCTTGTCGGCCCACTTCACCAATTCGCCAAACACCTCCTGGGCAAAGTCGCCACGATTGGTAAACTCGAAGGCGCGCACACCACCCTCGTAGCAGGCTTTCACCACCTTCTTGCAGATTTCCAGATCCTTATGATAGAAAACGGGCACCATGCCGGTATCCCCGATTTTCTTCATCACAGCTATTTTATCAAACTTTGCCATAATTACTCCTTGTATTCACGTTTGAAATAGTATGTTCCACACTCAGCATGAACGAGTTCCCAACCTTCGTAACCTAACTCGTTGAGTTTCTTCTCTACACCCACAAGACGGGTAATGACCTTATATTCAAATTGTTTCATAATCTTCAATGTTTAATCATCTCTGAACGCGGCCGCTAGCATTACCACCTGCAAGAGCCTCTACCTCTTCAATGCTTACCTGGTTGAAATCACCATTGATGGTGTGCTTCAAGGCCGATGCTGCCACAGCAAACTCGAGGGCCTCGCCCTGGGTCTTCTTGGTCAGCAGACCATGAATCAGGCCACCAGAGAAAGAGTCACCACCGCCCACACGGTCGATGATCGGATTGATCTCGTAGCGCTTGCTCTGATAGAACTCCTTGCCATCGTAGATGAGGGCCTTCCAGCCATTGAACGTGGCACTGTAACTCTCGCGGAGCGTAGAGACGACATACTTGAAACCGAACTCCTGCATCATCTGCTTGAAGATGCCCTCGTAGCCGGCAGCATCGGTCTTACCACCTTCCACGTCGGCATCGGGCTTGAAGCCGAGACAGAGTTCTGCATCCTCCTCGTTACCAATGCATACATCGACATACTGCATCAGGGGACGCATGATGGAGATGGCCTTCTCGCTAGTCCACAGTTTCTTACGGAAATTCAAATCGACACTGACGGTGACGCCATAACGCTTCGCAGCCTCGCAGGCCAGCTTCGTCAGTTCTGCGGCCTTGTCGCTGATGGCGGGTGTGATGCCGCTCCAATGGAACCAGGCAGCCCCCTCCATGATCTTGTCGAAGTCGAAGTCAGCGGGAGTGGCCTCTGCAATTGCAGAATGTGCACGGTCGTAAATCACCTTTGAGGGGCGCATCGAGGCTCCCGTCTCAGCATAGTAGAGTCCTATACGGTCGCCACCACGGGTCACATATTCCGTCTTGACACCAAAACGGCGCAACGCATTGACAGCAATCTGACCAATTTCGTGCTTCGGCAGTTTCGTCACGTAATAAGCCTCATGACCATAGTTAGCCAGAGAAACAGCCACGTTGGCCTCACCGCCACCGGGGATGATACGGAATGATTCACTCTGGATGAAACGGTCGTTTCCTTGCGGAGACAGGCGGAGCATTATCTCGCCCAATGTTACAATCTTAGCCATTGTCTTTGTATTATTGATTAATATTAAATGTCATTTGCGCTACAAAGGTACGCTTTTTGTTTGAAACCACCAAATAATACATAGTGAAATTTGGCGGTATGGAAAAAAAGCCGTACCTTTGCACACAATAATATAAATTCATCAATCATGGCAAAGGAGAATATCAGAATCAAGGATATTGCCGAACGTGCAGGCGTGTCGGTAGGAACAGTTGATCGTGTACTGCACAATCGTCCAAACGTTTCGAAGGTCGCCCTCGATAAGGTGAACAAGGCATTGGAAGAGATGGACTACAAGCCCAACGTCTATGCCTCTGCCCTCGCCTACAACAAGAAATACACGTTCTATATCGTGCTGCCCAAGCACGAGCAGGAGGCCTACTGGGACGAGATCGAGGAAGGTGCGCAGGCCTGTACCGACTTCCGCCGTGATTTCGGCATCACGCTGAAGTACATGTAC
This sequence comes from uncultured Prevotella sp., assembly GCA_905233555.1. Taxonomy (GTDB): domain Bacteria; phylum Bacteroidota; class Bacteroidia; order Bacteroidales; family Bacteroidaceae; genus Prevotella. Next base: position 10,251 of record CAJODF010000033.1, read on the forward strand.
TACGAGCGTTTCAACAATGCTGCCTTCACCCGGATGGTGCGTGAGTTCCTGACAGAGAAGTTCGATGGTGTCATCATTGTGCCGACCACACTGGAACAGACGGGCCGTTTCACGGAGAAACTGACAGACCGAGGCATTCCCTACGTCCTGCTCGACTCCTATATGCCCGACCTAAAGCCTCTGGCCTTCTTCGGACAGGACTCCTTCGCCAGCGGCTACTTCGCCGCCCGTATGCTGATGCTCATTGCCAATAAGGAAAAGGAGATTGCCCTCGTGAAACAGACACGCGACGGTAAGGTGGGCTCCAAGCAGCAGGCTAACCGTGAGACGGGATTCCGTCATTATATGGTGGACCATTTCCCCGACGTAAAAATTACCGAAGTGGATCTCCCGCTCGACGAGGAACGCAAGGAATACAGTTCCATACTGGAGAAGTTCTTCAACACCCACCCGCAGGTGCACCACTGCATCACTTTTAACTCCAAGGCTCACCTCGTGGGCGAGTTCCTACAGAAGAGCAACCGGCGCAACATCCAGATTATGGGATATGACATGGTGCCCAAGAACGAAGAGTGCATCCGACAGGGAAGCATCTCGTTCCTCATTGCCCAGCACGCCTATCAGCAGGGCTATGCCAGCGTGGATGCCCTCTTCAATGCCATTGTGCTGAAACGGGAAGTCAACCCGGTGAACTACATGCCCATTGAAATCCTGACCAAGGAGAACGTTGACTTCTACAGACGAACTGCCATATAAACGATGGAACCGACGACCTATCTGAAGATTAATCCTGCCGATTCGGTGGTGGTTTGCCTGACGGCGAAGCAGAAAGGGGACATCATCGAGATTGACGGGCGGAGGATTACCATCAACCAGAATACTCCCGCCGGCCACAAGATCCTGATCAAGGATGTGGCAGAGGGCGAGGACATCATCAAATATGGCTATCCCATCGGTCATGCCCAGCAGGCCTTGAAAGCAGGCGACTGGGTGAACGAGAACAATCTGAAGACCAATCTCTCCGGCACACTCGAATATACCTATCAGCCTGTCGGCGAGAAACTGAGCATCGCCAATGAGGGCAGGACGTTCATGGGCTATAAGCGCCGGAACGGCGACGTCGGCATCCGTAATGAGATATGGATTGTGCCAACGGTGGGCTGCGTGAACGGCATTGCCGAGAAACTGGCAGAAAGGCTGCGACAGGAGACCGACTGCCAAGGGATCGACGCCGTCTATGCCTGGCACCACAACTACGGCTGTTCACAACTCTCCGGTGACCACGAGAATACCCGCAAGATACTCCGCGACATTTGTCTGCATCCCAATGCGGGTGCCGTGTTGGTGCTGAGTCTCGGCTGCGAGAACAACCAGCCCGATGACTTCATGGCGATGCTAGGCGACTATGACCAAAGCCGCGTCCGTCTGCTTGTGACCCAAAAGGTGGAAGGCGACGAGATCGAGGAAGGGATGCGCATCCTGCGCGAACTCTATGGCATCGCCCATAAGGACCGGCGCAAGGAGGTGCCTGTATCGGAACTGCGGGTGGGTTTGAAATGCGGCGGCTCCGACGGATTCTCCGGCATTACCGCCAATCCGCTGGTAGGCGAATTCTCCGACTGGCTCGTGGCCCAGGGCGGCACATCGGTGCTGACGGAAGTGCCCGAGATGTTCGGGGCAGAGACCATCCTGATGAACCGCTGCCGCACAAAGGATCTCTTCGAGCAGACCGTCTCGATGATCAATAACTTCAAGGACTATTTCCTCTCGCACGGCGAGCCTGTCGGCGAGAATCCATCGCCGGGCAATAAGGCCGGCGGCATCTCAACGCTCGAAGACAAGGCACTGGGCTGCACCCAGAAATGCGGCAAGGCGCCGGTCAGCGGTGTGATGGAATACGGAGACCGTCTGCAGCATAAAGGTCTGAACCTACTGTCGGCGCCCGGCAACGACCTGGTGGCCGCCACGGCGCTTGCCTCCTGCGGCTGTCATCTGGTGCTCTTTACGACGGGGCGCGGCACACCTTTCGGCACCTTTGTCCCGACCATGAAGATCGCCACCAACCCCACGCTGGCGAAGAACAAGCCCAACTGGGTGGATTTCTCGGCAGGCCAATTAGTGGAAAGGCGAACCATGCAGGAACTGTTGCCGGAATTCATCGACAAGGTGATTGCCATCGCCAACGGCCAGCCTACCAAGAACGAGTCAAACGACTATCGCGAAATATCCATCTTCAAAAATGGCGTAACACTGTAAAGGTAAAAGGTGAAAAAAGGTCTCATCGCATTATCGCCATTAGGGGTGTTCATCATCCTGTATTTGGTCACCAGCATCGTTGCGGGCGACTTCTACAAGGTGCCCATCACCGTGGCCTTTATGGTATCGAGCATCTATGCCATCCTGATCCACCGGGGACGCCCCTTAAAGGAACGCATCGACACCTTCAGCCGGGGCGCAGCCACGCAACAGATGATGCTGATGATCTGGATTTTTGTTCTTGCCGGGGCCTTTGCGAATTCCGCGAAGGTGATGGGCAGCATCTTTGCCACCGTCAACCTGACACTGGTCTGTCTGCCGCCGCAGATGCTGCTGGCGGGACTTTTCATCGCCGCCTGCTTCATTTCCCTGTCCATCGGCACATCGGTGGGAACCATCGTGGCGCTGACGCCCATTGCGGCTGGCGTGGCCCAGCAGACAGGGATGGACGTGGCCATGATGACCGCCATCGTAGTGGGTGGCTCGTTCTTCGGCGACAACCTTTCCTTTATCTCCGACACGACGATCGTCGCCACCTCCACGCAGGGGTGCCGACTGAGCGATAAGTTCAGGGTGAATTCCTTCATCGTGGTACCGGCCGCCATCGTGGTCTGCGTCATCTATTTCCTGATGGGCTCGGAGGTCCACGCCCCGCAGCATATCGAACATGTGGAATGGGTGAAGGTCATCCCCTACCTCGCCGTCCTCATCACCGCCATCTTCGGCATGAACGTGATGGCGGTGCTGACGCTGGGCATCATCCTGACGGGCATCATCGGCCTGCTGACGGGCGCCTTCGACGTCTTCGGATGGATGAAGGCGATGGGCGACGGCATCGTCGGCATGGGCGAACTCATCATCATCACCATGATGGCGGGCGGCATGCTGGAACTCATCAAGCAGCAGGGCGGCATCGACTTCATCATCGAGCGGATGACACGCCACATCCACGGCAAGCGAGGTGCCGAACTCAGCATCGGCACGCTGGTGGCGCTGGTGGATGTCTGCACGGCCAACAATACCGTTGCCATCCTCACGGTGGGCGGCATCGCCAAACAGGTGGGCGACAGATACGGCGTGGATAACAAGAAGGCCGCCTCCATCCTCGACACCTTCTCGTGCTTCGTGCAGGGACTCATCCCGTACGGCGCCCAGTTGCTGATGGCCGCCGGACTGGCCGCGCTCAATCCCGCCACCATCATCCCCTATCTCTACTATCCGTTTGCCATCGGCATCGCAGCACTCCTTTCCATCCTCCTCCGCTACCCCAAACGGTATTCATAAATTTCAAACTTCAAAATTCAAACTTCAAAGTTCAATGAATATCATCCAGCGTAATTTCTTCCGTATGATCCGCATCGGGGCCTTCGAGCAGAAAGAACAAATCGAGCCCATGTCAGTCTATAAGTGGAGTCAACTCTACCAGTTGGCCGTCCTGCACGACGTGGCGGGCTACGTCTATGAAGGCCTGCAGCGCAGCAAGGAACAGTTCTTCCTCCATCTGACCGACAAGCAGTGGCAACTGTGGGAGAGGACCGTCGCGGAGATGCGCAAGAAAGCGCGCCGTGCCGACGAGGAACCCGACGAGTTCCTGCGGGCGGACCATCTGACGAACCCGCTGCTGAACAAGAAACTGCAGGCCATCCTCGACGACGAGCAGTCGGACATGCGCACCCGCCAGTTGCTGCTCACCATCATCCGCGTGTCGCGACACATCCTGAACGAGGGCGTGCCCATCCGGCAACTCGCGGAACTGGGCCTCTACCTGCGCTCGGACGGGCACCGCGCCGACTTCACGACGCTGGGCGGATGGCTCAAGACGCTCCAACTGCAACAAGTGGCGAAGTTGGAGGCCTGGCTGCTCATCGAACTCTACGGATTCCGGAAAGAGGAGATTGCCTTTGCGGGCGACAAGCGTGACAAGAATGTGGAGCAGGTGGCGCAGGAACTGATCGAGTTCACCAACGCCCGGGCCCGCGACTTCTATTTCCTGCAGGATGCGGGCGACGTGTTTGTACATACAAGTAACGGAAGTGCCATGCTCGGGCATATTCACCGTTCCGCACGTTACTTCCGTTATTATCCTTCGGAGACGCTGACGAACTTCTTTGCGTCGTTTGCGCACTCCCTCTCCCACATCGAGGAGTAAATCAATCCTATTGTTTCTTCACCGGCTGGGCTGGCTGAGCAGGCTTCGGCGCCGGCTGAGCGGGCTGTACCGTCTGGGTCTGGGCAGCCTCGGCAGCCTGCTGGGCCTTCATGATGGAGTCCTGCTGGGCCTGGCGGCGTCTGGCCTCGGCCTCTTCGCGGATGCGGTCGTAGGCGTTGGCGGCCTCGTCGTAGTAGGCGCCCTGCTGGTGCGAGTCCATGTATTTCTGGTAGCCCTCCATCGTATCCACGAGTTTGGCGGCCTCGAAGTCGAGCGAGTCGATCAGCAGGCGGGCCTCGGTGACGTGGATGTTATCCGGATTGCGGTCGATGAACAACTGCAGAGCCGACTTCGACTGGCTGGCGTAGGCATTCTGCCAGTCGCGGTCCACCTTCTTCAGTATCTCGAGATGGGCCTTGATGGAGTCGCGATGGGCCACGGAGGCGTCGATATACATGTCGAGGAAGTTCTGCAGCACGGCGGGCTCGGCGCTCATCATTGCGTTCTCGTAGGCTCGCATCTCGTTCTCCTGCTGCGACTTCTGGTAGAAGTAGATGCCGAGGAAGACGATGATGAGGGCGATGACGAAGCCGACGACGACCGACGACCAGAGTATCTTGTGTCCCGTGCTCTTCTTCGGCTCCCGGGGCTGCGGGATCTCGGGGATCTCCGGCGCCAGGGCGTAGTTCTGTGAATCCACCGGCGCCTCGTCGGCGGGCTCGCTGGCCGAGGCGTTGATACTGCAGTGGCAGTTAGGGCACTCGCGGTCGTCCTTGAAGATGTATTCTCCGCAGTCGGGACAACGCGTGATTTTTCCTGCTATCTCAATCCCGCAGGAGGGACATGTCTTGGCGCGGTCGCTTACCTGATGACCACATTCGGGGCACTTGATAATCATATTCTTTTTACCTTTTTACTTTTTTACCTTTTTACCTTTCTCTCAGTGGCGGAATCGGATTTCGCGGAGGGCGTGGTCGCCGAGGAAGCGCGACTTATCAACGTAGCCGTTGACGCCGATGATGCGGCCCTTGCCGGTATATTGCCACATGGTGATGTCGCGGCCGTCGGCCAGCACCGGCTCCTCGTCCTGATACATGGCGACCATCAACTGGTAGCCGTCAAGTCGGCCCACGAGGTGCCAGTTATAGAAGTTACGGAAGGTATATACGAGCGGCTTCTGGTGGTAGGCACGCTCAACCATCGAGAGGAATGTCAGCAACGAGTCGCAGAACTGCTCGTCGGGCATGCTGCCGGTAGTCTCCACGTCGATCATGGGTATGAGGTCCTGCTCTCCGGGCAGGCACTGGGCCCTGAAGTTGCGCAGTTGCTGCATGAGCGGGGTCTTGGGGCGGAAGAAGTGGTAGGAGCCCACCTTCAGCCCGTAGCGGTGGGCCAGTTCGATGTTACGCTCGTAGCGGGCGTCGATGCGGTCGCCGCCCTCGGTGGCCTTCAGATAGACGTAGGCCATCTTGGTGTGCTGGCCGACGGTCTCCCAGAACACCTCGCCCTGATAGTGGCTCAGGTCGATGCCGTGAACGTGCTCGCAGGTGTCCTCGCATAGGATGTAGGGATTATAGTCGTCGAGGTTCGTCACGATCTGTGGCTGCGGGGCGGCGGTGCGGCGGCGGGCCGTCTTCTTCGCGGCGGTCTTCTTGCGGGCCGAGGCCTTGGCGGTCTTTTTCTTCGCCGACTTCTTCGCGGCGGCCTTCTTGCCCTTCACCACCTTCGTGGTCTTGGGGCGCTTGGCTGATTTATTTGCTTTTGCGCGCTGGGCGAAAGCCTCTCCCGCAGCAATGGCGAGGATGCAGACCAGCAGCATTATAATGATTCTCTTCATTTCGTTTCCATTTTACGACGCGCAAAGTTACTCATTTTTTCCGATTCCACCGCCGGATTTACCGGAAATTTGCACCATCGCCCCGAAATTCTTGAGGTAGGATATCTGCGTCTTTAAATATAATAAGGTGTGACCTAAAGAAAAAAGCCGAAAGTCTTGGTGCTTTCGGCTTTTTTACGTACCTTTGTCCCCCAAACAACTAAAGAGGTATGAAGAAAATACTTTTCGCAATCATCGCCGCGGCAGCACTCACTGGCTGCCACAAGGACGACTCAGAGCCCACGGGAAAAGCTGGAAGGACCGTGCTCATCTATATGGCCGCCGAGAACAACCTCGGATACGAACAGGAACTCGGCAGCGGCATAGACCGCTACGCCAACGATGACATCCTGGAGATAAAAGAGGGCATGAAGACCATCGGCAACAACCACCTCGTGGTTTATGTCGATAAGCCCCGCGACCCCGAGGAGGCCTACAGAGACCCGGTGCCCCATATGCTGCACTTTTGGAACGGCGAACTGCGCGACTCGATCCCCATGGAAGAGTCGCTCACCAGCGACCCCGCCGTCTTCGAGAAGGTGCTGCGCAAGGCCTACAGCGACTACCCCGCCGAGTCGTACGGGCTCGTGCTATGGGGACACTCTACCGGCTGGATCATCAGCAACGACTCGGTGACCTACACCGCCATGGGGCGCAAGAAAGCCTACGGCGGCGACACGGGCAACGACACGTACCACTCGGCCGGAAAGACCTGGATGAACATACCCTCGATGGCCAAAGTGCTCTCGCGGCTGCCACAGCACCTGACGTTCATCTTCGCTGACTGCTGCAACTTCATGTGCCTCGAATCGCTCTACGAACTGCGCCGCACGACCGACTACTATATCGGCTCGCCCGCAGAGATACCCGCCGTGGGAGGCCCCTACGCCACGTTGGTGCCCTCGTTCTTCGAGCCTATGACGCTCGTCGGCGGCGTGCCACAGTTCGCCAAGTCGATCGTCGATAAGTACTACGCCCAGCGCGCCGGCGGCTACGACCTGCCGCTCTCGGTGGTGAAGGCCAGCGAGATGGACCAGTTGGCCAGCGCCACCCGCACCGCCCTGCTCACCTTCGGCGACAAGATCAAGAACGGTGTCGATGGCAGCGACCACGAGGGCTATCCCGACATGCGCGAACTGATATACTATTACTATCACCCCTTCTACAGACAGCAGTTCTACGACGCCAACGACTTCATGCTGCGCTACGCCGAGACGGCCGACTACAAGGCTTGGAAAGCCGTGCTCGACCGCGCCGTCGTCTATAAGAAGATGGCAACGAGGTGGATGACCGACAAGCGCTGGATATCGTACTACAACGATTTCGAGATGACCGAAGAGAAGTTCGGCGGCGTGAGTATGTTCGTGCCGGTATTCGTAGCGATGTACACCGAAAACAAGACCATCCAGCAGATGAGTTGGTACTACGCCGCAGGATACAATGAGATAGGCTGGTAGGCAATGCCATACGATACGAAAAGAGGCTGACGTTCATTCGCCAGCCTCTTGTTTTTTCTCGTGTACCACGACTTTGATTTTCGATATCCGGTGCCCGTCGAGTTCGGTCACTTCGAACGTGAAGTTCTCGAAATGGATGCGCTCGTGCAGTTCGGGGAAGTCGCCCTTGATCTCGAGCAGCAGGCCGGCCAGTGAGTCGGCATCGCCCTCGACCTCCTCGAACGTATCGTCGTCGATGTCCATGATCTTGAAGAAATCCGAGAGCAGCGTCTTGCCCTCGAAGACGTAGGTGTTGGCGTTGATGCGCACGAATGTCTTCTCCTCCTCGTCGTACTCGTCGTTGATCTCGCCGACGATCTCCTCCAGGATGTCCTCCAGCGTGATGATGCCACTCGTGCCGCCGAACTCATCGACGACGATGGCGATGTGGACCTTGTTCTCCTGGAACTCGCGCAGCAGGTCGTCGATCTTCTTCGTCTCGGGCACGAAATACGGCGGACGGATGAGCGACTGCCAGCGGAAATTCGCAGGCTTCGAGAGGTGCGGCAGCAGGTCCTTGATATAGAGGATGCCGCGCACGTTGTCGATCGAGTCCTGATAGACGGGGATGCGGGAGTAGTTGTTCTCGACGATGCACTTGATGACGTCGGGGAACTTGCTGCGGAAGTCAAGATCGACCACGTCCTGGCGGCTCGTCATCACCTCCTTGGCCGTCTCGTCGCCGAAGCGGACGATGCCCTCCAGCATGTTCTTTTCCTCCTTCAATTCGTCCTCGTCGGTCAGTTCGAGCGCCTGTTCCAGATCATCGACGCTAAGCACGTGGCTCTCCTTCTGCACCACCTTCGATGCCCAGATGCCCGAGCGTATCAGCACCGAGGCAACGGGATAGAAGAGTTTGCGCAGCACGGTGATGCCCCCACAGAAACGGCGACACATCGCCAGTGCATGCTGCCCGCAATAGACCTTCGGGATGATCTCGCCGAAGAGCAGCAGCAGGAAGGTGAGCAACACGGTGATGACCAGGAACTTCAGCCACCACGCGGACCGACCGAAGTCGATGATATGTTCAATAAAGAAAGTGCTGAGCATGATGATGGCCACGTTCACCAGATTGTTGGTGATGAGGATGGTGGCCAGCGTGCGCTCGGAATCCTCGCCCAGCGCGAGGATCTGCTTGTCGCGCTCGTCATTGCTTTCCTCCAGTTCGTTCAAGTCGTTGGGCGAGAGCGAGAAGAAAGCGATCTCCGAGCCGGAGGCAAAACCTGAGAAGATGAGTAATATGGCGGCGAGCAGACCCGCAAAGATGGCCCCCATGGAGGGAGCCATGAATGTTATTTCAATAAATATTTGTTGAAGATAGTCCATTTTCCAGATTTAGAAAGGCAGGCCGCCGTCGGCAGGTGCGTTCTCCGGAGCCTCCTGGGGCACCGGTGCCGGCTGCGATGCGGGCTCACTGGCCATCTCGGGCTGACCGGCCGACGTAGCAGAATTCTGGGTAACTGCTGAAGGTTTACCGCCTCCAAGTAATTCCAAATTATCTGCCCAAATTTCCGTTACATAACGCCTTTGACCCTGCTTGTCATCATAAGAGCGATAACGAATACGTCCTTCAATGTACATTCTATCACCTTTGTGAACATACTTCTCTACAATCTCTGCAAGTTTTCTCCACAAAAGGACGGTATGCCAGTCGGTATGTTCAGGCACTTGTGTTCCATTTTGCAAAGTATAACCTTTTTCACTAGTAGCCAAGGATATTCGGGCCACTGCCACTCCCTGATCAACATAACGGACTTCGGGCTCCTGCCCTACGTTTCCAATAAGCATTACTTTGTTCATAGATTAAAAATTTAAAAGGTTTATAATATGCTACTTGGCCAAACCCAAGTAGCGGAACTTGAAGTTCTTTCCCTTGGCCGACGGGAACTGGCTGCGGGCATCGACCCGCTCACGCAGATAATCCACAATGCGGTTGTAGCATTCCATGCCCGACTCTGCCTTCACGTTGGCCACGAACTGTGTGTCGCGATACTGGAACTTGCCAGTGCCGGGCACCAGCAGGACGCGCTTGAAATCGATCGTGCCCTCATACCATCCCGGCCTAACCTCGTTCAGGCGCACCAGTGCCGGAACAGTCGCCTTAGCCGCGGGCTGCGCAATCGCATGTACAGCCTTCTTCTCCTTAAAATCTTGCATAGTTTCTGCTTCTGTCTTTATAACAATGAAATATACTCGGGGACGCACTTTATAACGCTTCGGATAGAACACATCACTAGCCGCGTACTCACGGATATCCGCTTCGAGCACCGGGTTCATACCGACTTCTTCTATGTCCCTCAAGAATTTAATTGCTTCGTCAACACTGGTTACAAGTGTTTCACGGTCGAAATACCTTAAATATAAATTCATTTGTTCGAGAAAAGTTGTTTTCCTAATAAAAAGAGCGGAAAACGGGACTCGGACCCGCGACCCCAACCTTGGCAAGGTTGTGCTCTACCAACTGAGCTATTTCCGCTTGTTTTTCAAACAATCGAGATTTTCAGCGGCGCCTCGGCATAAAAGTGAACTTTTCTGCGCTCGGCTTGCGCGAAAATTCCGCGCTTTATAAGTCTGTGAAGAGGAGGAGACTCGAACTCCCACGTCGCAATTGACACTACCCCCTCAAAGTAGCGCGTCTACCAATTCCGCCACCTCTCCAACATAATCATTACTGAAAAAAAAGAGTGCCCAGAACAGGACTCGAACCTGCACGCCTCGCGGCACACGCACCTGAAACGTGCGCGTCTACCAATTCCGCCACCTGGGCATTTTAACCCATTACCAGGATGTCTCTTTTTGTTCAATAAGTGGAGCGGAAAACGGGACTCGAACCCGCGACCCCAACCTTGGCAAGGTTGTGCTCTACCAACTGAGCTATTTCCGCGTTTTCTACGAAAAATCGGTATTTCGGCGGCGCCTCGGCATAAGAAAATCTATTTTCTTCTGTACTCGACTTGCGCGAAAATTCCGCTTCTTCGGCATATCTCTCTCGATTGCGGATGCAAAGGTAATGCTTTTTTCGGAACTGACAAACTTTTTGCGTGTTTTTTTTCTAAAAAAGTGCCATTTTATCGAAAAACGGGCCGTCCATACGGCCTAATCCATCCGATTTCGGTAATCTTCGTAGCCAAACTCGCGCAGAATCTCCATGCGGCCATCCTCGTGCAACATGCCGATCGACGGGTGGGAAATGCCGTTGAAAGTATTCGTCTTGACGGTCGTATAATGAATCATATCCTCGAAGATCACCTCCTCGCCCACCTGCAACTCATGGTCGAAACGCCAGTTGCCCATAAAGTCGCCACTGAGACAACTATTGCCGCCCAAGCGGTAGCCACCCTCTTCGACATGTTCGGCGCCACGGACATCGGGGAAGTACGGCATCTCAAGGCAGTCGGGCATGTGACAGGTGAAACTCACGTCCAGAATCACCGTCCGGATGCCCTTGTCTTCCACAATATCTACCACGTGAGCCACCAGCGGCCCCGTCTGCCAGGCAAAGGCACTGCCTGGTTCCAGAATCACCTTCAACCAAGGATAGCGCCGACGGAAGTCCTGCATCAGACGGGTCAGCAGCGCCACATCGTAGTCCTTGCGCGTCATCAGATGGCCGCCGCCGAAATTAATCCACTTCAACTGAGGGAACCAGCGCGAGAATTTCTCCTCGATATGCACCAGCGTGCGCTGGAAGACATCTGCCCCACTCTCACAATGGCAATGACAATGGAAGCCTTCGATGTCGGATGGCAGTTGCTCCGGCAGTTTGTCGGCGGTCACGCCAAATCGCGTACCCGGGGCACAGGGATTATACAGCAGGGTTTCAACCTCGGAATATTCCGGATTAATCCGAAGCCCAATCGAAACACGCTTGGCCCGCTCACGGAAACGCTCATACTGCGAGAGGGAATTGAACGTCAGGTGCGACGAGCATCGGACAATCTCATCGAACTCTTCGTCGGTATAGGCTGGCGAGTATGTGTGGGCAGAGGCTCCGAACTCCTCGAAGGCCAGCCGCGCCTCCGACAGCGAACTGGCCGTCGTAGAGCGGATATACTCCCGGAAGATGGGAAAAGTCTTCCACAGGGCAAAGGCCTTGAAAGCAAGGATAATCTCTATATCGGCTTTCGCCGCAACATCAGCAATGAGCGTGAGGTTGCGGCGAAGTTTTTTCTCTTCTACAATATATATAGGTGTAGCCATCAGTCTTTCTTGAGCGGGATAAGGACACTGAACGTAGAGCCCTCGCCTTCGACGGATTCCACCGTGCAGTCGCCGCCGTTCTTCCTGGCAAAGTCCTGACAGAGTTGCAGACCGAGACCAGAGCCTTCCTCGCCGCCAGTACCGTACGTCGTGTCACCCTTGTGGAAGATAGTTTCAAGACGGTCGGCAGCGATACCCACGCCGTGGTCCCTGACGCTGACCTTCGCATTCTCCCCTTCCTTCGACATGATAATCTCGATGGTCGAGTCCTCCGGCGAGAACTTGATGGCGTTCGACAGGAAGTTACGCACCACCGTCTTCAACATATCATTATCCGCATGAACCACCAGCGACTCATCGACATGCTGCAAATTGAGTTTGATACGCTTCGCCTGGGCAATCATCTCGAAGATCTCGACCACGCCGGGCACGATGTCCTTCAGGTCCAGATCTTGTAGCACCACATTCAATCGGCCCGTCTGGCTCTTCGTCCATTTCAGCAGATTGTCAAGCAGATCATGCACCTCCTCCGACTCCTTATTAGCCTGATCAAGCAGGGCATACAATTCCGGGCCGACGGTCTCTTCCGAGGCCGACTGCACCACGAGATTGAGCACCATACGGATGCTGGCCATAGGCGAACGGAGGTCGTGCGCAATCACGGAATACATCTTGTCGCGGTTGCTCAGCGTCGCCTTCAACTCCTTGTTCTGCTGCTCGATAATCCGCTTGGCAGCCACCAGAGAGATCTGCTGCATCACACGCATCACCAATTCTTCCTTGTTGAAGGGCTTCGTCAGAAAGTCACTGGCTCCCACCTGGAAACCATGCACCAGATCCTGCGGCGTATTCAGTGCCGTCAGGAAAATAATGGGTATATCGGCCAACTCTGGGTCCTTCTTCATGATGACAGCCGTATCGAAACCATTGATGTCGGGCATCATCACATCGAGAAGAATCAGGTCCGGGTGCTCTGCCTTGGCCTGCTCGATACAAGCCTTACCGCAGTTCGCCGTGCAAACCTGGAACTTCTCATTGGTCAACAAAATCTTCAGCAACAGCACGTTGCTCATCACGTCGTCAACTATTAAAATCTTATAGTCGCTCCGGTTGATTTTTGACTCTAAAGTAGCACCTGCTTCCATTATTGATTACGTAGTACTAATATTCCTGACTGCAAAAATAATGGAATAATTCGAAATTTCCAAATTATTCCACTACTTTTTTACGTTTTCGGCCTTTTCTAACGCAATTCTGCCCGTTTTCGGGGGCAAAACGCAACATTTTCCCGACTATTCCACGGTCACAGACTTCGCCAGATTCCTCGGCTGATCGACATTCTTGCCCTTGCAGACGGCCACGTGATAGGCTAGCAACTGCAGGGGGATGGTAGCCACCAGCGGCTCCAGGCATTCCAGCACATCGGGGAGTTCAATCACCTCGTCGGCGATTTTCGCAATGGTGTCGTCGCCCTTCGAGACGAGGGCGATCACCCTACCCTGACGCGCCTTGATCTCCTGAATGTTCGACAGCACCTTTTCATACATGGCGTTGTGCGTGGCGATGACGACGACGGGCATGTCCGAGTCAATCAGAGCGATGGGGCCGTGCTTCATCTCGGCGGCGGGATAGCCCTCGGCGTGGATATACGAAATCTCCTTCAGTTTCAGGGCGCCCTCCAAGGCCACGGGATAACTGTAGCCGCGACCTAAATAGAGGAAGTTATGCGCATAGGTAAAGGTACGTGCGAGGTCGGCCACTTTTTCATTCGTCTGCAGCACCTCGCGGATCTTCACGGGAATCTCGCTCAAACCCTTCACCACCTTCAGATAGTCGAAGCGGTTGATGGTGCCTTTGGCCTCGCCCATCGCGAGGGCGATCATCGTCAGCACGGTCACCTGACCCGTAAAAGCCTTCGTCGAGGCCACACCAATCTCCGGACCGACGTGGATATAGGTACCCGTATCCGTCGCACGGGGAATGCTGCTACCGATGGCATTGCAGACACCGTAGATGAAGGCACCATGCTCCTTGGCCAGTTGCACGGCGGCCAACGTGTCGGCGGTCTCGCCGCTCTGGGAGATGGCAATCACCACGTCACCCTTGCCGACGACAGGATTCCTGTAGCGGAACTCCGACGCATACTCCACCTCCACCGGCACGCGACAGAAAGTTTCTATCAGTTGCTTGCCGATGAGTCCGGCGTGCCACGAGGTTCCGCAGGCCACGATGATGACGCGCTTGGCCTCCAGCATCTGCCGGCGGTAGTCAATGAGTGCAGAAAGTGTCACGTGGTCGGCCTCCAGGTTCACACGACCACGCATGCAGTTCGTCAGGCACTCGGGCTGCTCGAAGATTTCCTTCAGCATGAAGTGCGGATAGCCGCCCTTCTCAATCTGGCCGAGGTCGATATCGACGGTCTTCACCTTCAGTTCCTGCTCCTCGCCGAGGATGCTCAACACGTGCATCTCCTCACCGCGGCGGATGACGGCGATGTTGCCGTCTTCGAGATACACCACCTTGTCAGTATATTCCACGATTGGACTGGCATCCGAGCCGAGAAAGAACTCGTCCTCGCCAATGCCCACCACGAGCGGACTCTGCTTGCGGGCGGCGATGATCTGGTTCGGTTCGCGCTTGTCGAGCACAGCGATGGCATAGGCGCCGATCACCTGATAGAGCGCCACCTGCACAGCCTCCAACAGCGGCAGGTTCTTCTTCACCATGATATATTCTATCAACTGCACCAGCACCTCGGTGTCGGTGTCGCTCGTGAACTGCACGCCCTTCTCCTTCAGTTTCTCCTTGATGTCGGCATAGTTCTCGATGATACCGTTGTGGATGATGGCCAGGTTGTGGCTCTGTGAGTAGTGGGGATGCGCATTGCGCGACGAAGGCTCGCCGTGGGTCGCCCAGCGGGTGTGGGCGATGCCGATGGTACCGCTCACGTTCTTGTCGTTGCAATACTCGCAAAGGTTATCCACCTTGCCTTTCGATTTATAGACGTTCAGTTCGCCGTTCTCGTTGATCATGGCCACGCCGGCTGAGTCGTAGCCACGGTACTCCAGTCGCCGGAGTCCCTTAATCAAAATTGGATAGGCCTCTTTCGTGCCTATGTATCCTACTATTCCGCACATAATCGTTATGTATTTTAGTTAAGTTGTGTCTGTTGTTTAATAGAACTTGAAGTATCTCCGCGCATTGTTGTACGAGATGTCCTCCACCATGCGTCCCAGTATCTCCATGTCGCAGGGTAGCAATCCTTTCTCCACATCGTTGCCCAGCAGGTTGCAGAGGATGCGGCGGAAATACTCGTGGCGCGGATAAGAGAGGAACGAACGGCTGTCGGTGAGCATGCCGACAAACCGCGACAGAAGTCCAAGCACCGAGAGCGCGTTCATCTGCTTGATCATACCGTCCATCTGGTCGTTGAACCACCAGCCGCTACCCAGTTGTATCTTCCCCGGCTCGCCGCCCTGGAAGTTGCCGAGCATCGTGGCAATCATCTCGTTGGCACAGGGGTTCAGGGTGTAGATGATGGTGCGCGTCAGTTTGTCGCGCTGGCAGAGATTGTCGAGGAAGTGCGACATCGCCTTGGCTGTGTTGAACTCGCCGATGCTATCGAAGCCCGTGTCGGCACCTATCTGGTTGAACATCTTCGTATTGTTGTCGCGGATGGCGCCGTAGTGGAACTGTTGTGTCCAGTCGGCGTCGGCATCCATCTCGGCCATCACCGTCAGGAAGCAGTTCTTGTATTGGCGTATTTCGACAGCAGAGAGTTGCTGCCCGCGCAGGGCCTTCTCGAAGATGGTCTCGATCTGCGAGTCGGTGTAGGGCTCGTCGTAGAATTCCTCCAGTCCGTGGTCGGAGAGTCGGCAGCCCTGCTGATGGAAGAAGTCGTGGCGCTTCTGGAGCGCATCGATCATGTCGGCGAAACGGCGGATGGCTATACCGCTGGCGTGTGAGAGTTCATCAACATAGGTTGCGAAACTGCTCTTCTCGATGTTCATCGCGCGGTCGGGGCGCCAGGCGGGCAGCATCACCGGGTCATCGGTGGCCTTGTGCTTGGCGTACTCGATGTGATTGTGCAGATCATCAACAGGGTCGTCGGTCGTGCAGACGCACTCTACGTTATAGTGCTTCATCAGGCCACGGGCGGAGAACTCGGGACGCTTCAACTTCTCGTTGCACTCGTCGAATATCTCGCGGGCGGTCTTCGGCGAGAGTTGTTTCTCGATGCCGAAGGCAGTCTTCAGTTCCAGATGCGTCCAGTGGTACAGGGGGTTGCGGAAGCAGTAGGTGACGGTCTCGGCCCATTTTTCAAACTTCTCCCAGTCGCTCGTATCCTTGCCCGTGCAGTACTTCTCCTCGATGCCGTTAGTGCGCATAGCACGCCACTTGTAGTGGTCGCCACCAAGCCAAACTTCGGTAATCGACTTGAAGCGGTGGTCGTTGGCCACCATCTCTGGGTCGAGGTGACAATGGTAGTCGATGATCGGCATCTTGGCCGCATGTTTGTGATACAGGTCCTGCGCCGTCTTGGTCTCCAGAACGAAGTTGTCGTCGTTGAATTGTTTCATATCGTATATTCTTTTTGTATTTTCGGCGACAAAGGTACAAATTATTTCCGATAATCGACAAAATCTTCGTGGGTTTTTTCGCCGTGTCGGAAAAAGTGTGTAACTTTGTCGCCGAGAATGTAATAACAAGATTCCTTATGCAACGGAGAGTACTTCTGATCTACACCGGCGGGACCATCGGCATGAACCGCAACCCGCAGACCGGGGCCCTCGAGCCCTTCGACTTCGAGCACCTGCTCAGCCGAGTGCCTGAACTCAGGCAGTTCGACACACAAATCGAGACATTCCAGTTCGACCCGCCCATCGATTCGAGCGACATGACGCCAGCCCTCTGGACTGACCTCAGCCACTGCATCGCCGACCACTACTGGCAGTACGACGGCTTCGTGGTACTCCACGGCACCGACACGATGGCCTACACCGCCTCTGCCCTCTCCTACATGCTGGAGAATCTGACAAAGCCCGTCGTCTTCACCGGCTCGCAACTACCCATCGGACAGTTGCGCACCGACGGCAAGGAGAACCTCATCTCCTCGATAGAAATCGCCGCCGCCTGCGACGACGAGGGCCACGCGCTGGTACCCGAGGTGGGCATATACTTCAACTCGCACCTGCTGCGCGGCAACCGCACCACGAAGCAGAGCGCCGAGGAGTTCAATGCCTTCGAGTCGTTCAACTACCCGCATCTCGTTGATGCCGGCGTCAACATCGCCTACCACCGCGAGCGCATCCTCAAGCCCGACTTCTCGAAACCGATGAACCCCCACTTCCGCCTCGACAACAACGTGATCATCTTCTCGCTCTTCCCCGGCATCCGCGAAGACCTGATCCGACACATCATCCACACACCCAACCTGAAGGCCATCGTGATGCGCACATTCGGCTCGGGCAACGCCCCACAGAGCCCTTGGTTGCTGAACGCGCTCAAAGAGGGAACGAAGAACGGCAAGGTGATCGTCAACGTCAGCCAGTGTTTGCAGGGTGCCGTCGAGATGTCACGCTATGACTGCGGTTACCATCTGCAGGAAGCAGGCGTCATCAGCGGCCGCGACATGACCGTTGAGAGCGCCGTCACGAAACTGATGTATCTCCAGAGCCACCATCCCGACGATCCGGAGACCGTGCGCAGCCTGATGCAACAGAGCATCCGAGGCGAAATGACAATATAAAAAAGGAATCCCCGCCGTGTTCGGGCGGGGACAGTGCAAAAAATAAGAATCCCCGCCAACCGGCGGGGATTCCTTATTGAGGTTAGTCTTCTTCCTTCATTTCCTCCTCGTGCTGCTTGATCAGCGCCTGCTGGATGTCGTTCGGAACCAGTTCGTATGAAGAGAACTTGGTGTTGAACGAAGCACGGCCACCGGTCAGCGAACTAAGGGCGATAGAGTAACTTGACAACTCCTTGAGAGGAATCTTGGCAGAGAGTTTCTGATAGCCAGCCTCGCTGTCCATACCCATGATGATGGCGCGGCGACCCTGCAGGTCACTCATCACATCACCCATGTAGTCGGCGGGCACGAGCACCTCGAGGTCGTAGATCGGCTCGAGCACCTTAGGACCAGCCTCCTTGAAGGCGGCACTGAAGGCATTGCGGGCTGCCAACATGAACGACAACTCGTTAGAATCAACCGGGTGCATCTTACCATCATAGACGATAACGCGGACGTCGCGAGCATAAGAACCGGTCAGCGGGCCCTGCTCCATACGCTCCATCACACCCTTCAGGATTGCAGGCATGAAGCGCATATCGATGGCACCACCGACAACGCTGTTGATGAAGACGAGTTTGCCGCCCCACTCCAGATCTTTCTCTTCCTTCGACTTGATGTTCATCTTGAACTCCTGGCCGTTGATGGTGAACGATGTCGGATCGGGCATACCGTCCTGATAAGGCTCCACAATCAGGTGGACCTCACCGAACTGACCGTGACCGGCACCACCCGACTGCTTCTTATGACGATAGTCGGCGCGGGCCATCTTCGTGATGGTCTCACGATACGGGATCTTCGGCTCCAGGTATTCGATCATGATCTTCTCATTGTTCTCCATACGCCACTTCAAGGTGCGGAGGTGGAACTCGCCCTGTCCGTGAACGATGATCTGGCGCAACTCCTTCGACTGCTCGACGACCCAAGTGGGATCCTCCTGACGCATCTTGTTCAGGGCAGACATCATCTTTTCGGTTTCAGACTCGTTGATGGCCTTGATGGCACGAGAGTATTTCGAGTTCGGATAGACGATGAAGTCGAACTTGTTGTCGGCATCCTTGCCGTTCAAAGTGTTACCCGTCTTCACGTCCTTCAACTTCACGGTACAGCCGATATCACCGGCATTCAACTGGTCCACCTGTACACGGTTAGCACCAGCGCAGGCATAAAGTGTACCGATGCGCTCCTTCGAGCCACGGTCGGCATTGGTCAGGTCGTCGCCGCTCTTCACGGAGCCGCTCATCACCTTGAAATATGACACCTCACCAATATGGGGCTCAACACCAGTCTTGAAGAAATAGAGCGATGCGGGACCATTTGTGTCGGGGGAAATCTCCTTGCCGGCAGTATTCTTCACCTTCGGCATCTCGCTGACGAAAGGCACCACGTTGCCGAGGAACTCCATCAGACGGCGCACACCCATATCGCGACCTGCACAAACGCAGAACACGGGGAAAATGCTACGTGTAACGAGGCCCTTGCGGATACCCTCACGCATCTCGTCCTCGCTGAGGTCTTCGGTCTCGAAGAACTTCTCCATCAGAGAGTCGTCACCAGCAGCAGCAGCCTCCACGAGAGCAGCCTTCATCTCCTTGGCCTTATCCAACTGGTCGGCGGGAATTTCTTCAATAATAGGCGCACCACCCTCGGGTTTCCAAGAGTACTTCTTCATCAGCAGCACGTCAATCACGCTGTTGAAGCCAGCACCTGTGGCGATAGGATACTGTACGGGCACGCAGTTCGGGCCGTAGGTCTCCTTCAGACGAGCTAAGATCTGATCGAAGTCGCAGTTGTCGCGATCCAACTGGTTCACCAGGAAGATCACGGGCTTCTGGAACTTCTCCGTGTTGCGGAAAGCATTCATCGTGCCCACCTCAGGACCATACTGGCCATTAACGAGGATGACAGCCTGATCCGTCACGTTCAAAGCGGTGATGGCACCTCCCACAAAGTCGTCAGAACCCGGACAGTCGATGATGTTCAGTTTCTTGTTGTTCCATTCCACATGGAAGACGGTAGAGAATACGGAATAGCCGTATTCCTGCTCCACGGGGAAGTAGTCACTCACGGTATTCTTCTGCTCAACAGTACCGCGACGCTTAATAATACCTGCTTCGAAAAGCATTGCCTCGGCAAGAGTGGTCTTGCCGCTACCCGCACTGCCAATGAGTGCGATGTTTTTGATCTCATTTGTTTGATAAATCTTCATATCTGTCGGTTTTTTAGGTAAATTATTCGTTTTGAGTGCGCTAAATTAGACATTTTTTCAGAAATCACCAAAGAAATCTTTCTATTATTAAACAAAATTAGTAATTTTACCGCCGGAATGGCAGGATTATACATACATATTCCGTTTTGCAGGAGCCGTTGCATCTATTGCGGCTTCTATTCGACGATCGCCCTCGACCTCCGTCAACGGTACGTCGAAGCAGTGTGCAAGGAGATGGCGATACGCTGCCCGGATGAGCAGGACATCGAAACCATCTATCTCGGTGGAGGCACGCCCTCGCAACTGACGATTCCCCAACTGCAGCAGATCTTCGCCGCTATATATAAATATAATAAGGTGTCGCCAGATGCTGAGGTGACCATCGAGATGAACCCCGACGACGTGACAGAGGCGTTTGCCGACGGACTATGCTGGCTACCCGTCAACCGCGTATCGATGGGGGCACAGACCTTCGACGACGAACGCCTGAAATGGCTGCACCGCCGTCATACCGCGTGCCAAGTGACCGAAGCATTGGACCGCCTGCGCGACAATGGCATCCAGAACATCAGTATCGACCTGATGTACGGTTTCCCGGGTGAAACGCTATCCGACTGGGAAGCCGATATCACCGTCGCTCTCGCCCTCAACGTGGAACATCTCTCCGCCTATTGCCTGATGATCGAGGAAGGCACCCCACTCTGGAAAATGCAACAAGTTTTCCCCGATGAAGAGACGGAACGCTCGATGTACGAACTCCTTATCGACCGCCTCGAAGCCGCAGGCTACGAGCACTACGAAATCTCCAACTTCGCCCGTCCAGACTACCATTCCCGCCACAACTCCGCGTACTGGAACGACACACCTTATATCGGTCTCGGCGCCGCCGCCCACTCCTACGACGGCCATACCCGCAGTTGGAATGTGGCCGACATCCACCAATACATCAAGGGCATTGAAAGCGGCAAGCGCCTTTTCGACTCTGAGGTCATTGAAGGCGACACCCGATACAACGACCGTCTTACCGTCGCCCTTCGCACGCGCGAGGGTCTCGACCTCTCCACCCTATCCGACCATCACCGCGACTATGCCATCAAAAATGCCCGCCGTTTCCTCAACGACGGGCTGCTCCATATCACCCCTGCTAATCACCTCGCCCTCACCCGCCGCGGTCTCTTCGTCAGCGACATGATCATCAGCGAACTGATGCTGGTGTGAATTGACTATAGGTTAGAGACCACCACCGACATAGGCGATAGAGATGCCTCTGTTCCACTGCTGACGAATATACTCCTTGGCATCATCGGGACTGACCTGCAAGTTCTGGAAACGGTTGTCTCCACGGGCATAATTGCCATAGACCACAACGTAGTTGCCTTCGCCAAAGACCACCTTATGCAGATTGAAGCCCCGACCCCACACGTTAGACTGGACACGATCCATCAACTCGGAAGTAGATGGTTCCCAGAAATAGCCCTGTGAGATGTATTTCGGCGTACGGCTCAACACCACCGTCCAAGCCTTGCCGTCGAATGCCAGATCAGTCATGAAATAGCCATTACCTTTCTGCTCCGTAATCCAAGGAGCCAGTTCTGCCCATTCGTTGCGCCAGATGATCTGTGAGGTGATACCAGAGCCCTGTGACATAACCACCAGCCATTCCTTCTCACTTCTGGAAAGCGATGTGATGGCGTAGCCGCTCTTGGTCTTTTCGGCTATCCACTCCTCAGGCCATTCCTTCGTCAGAGAGAACGACTGTTGGACATAGCCCGTATTCTTCGCCATGACGACAAGCCAACCTTCTTTGGTGTAGGCAGCAGAGACGATGCGCTTACCAAGGTTCCAATTGTTGGTGATATCACGCTCATCGAGTGGTTCGCCAACGCCATAGGCATACCAGGTCTGTTCAATATAGGGAAGACCAGACTCGGAGATCAACAAGGTCTTGCTTTGCGCCATCATCACAGTAGAGACTAATGCAAAGAAACCAACCAACAATATTCTTAAACAATTTTTCATATCTGTTTTGTTTTTAAGTGATTACGGAATCAATAAAGAAGAGTCGCCATAACTCAGGAAGCGGAAGTCGTGACCGAGGGCATAGTCGTAGATCTTACGCCAGTCGCCCCGTACGAAGGCACTCACCAAGAGCAGAAGCGTGGATTGTGGCTGATGGAAATTCGTCACCAACATCTTGACAATCTTGTAGTCATAGCCCGGGGCGATGATAATCTGGGTACTGCTATGGAGGACTTGCAGGTCGTGAGCATCCATCCAGTCAAGCAAAGCCTGCAACGCCGCCACACTATTCACTATTCGTTTTTCACTATTCACTTCTCCATACGGTTCCCATTGGGAGACGTGGAGTTGGTCTTCTGTGAGGTCTGGATTGCGCATAACCTTCAATCCCATATAATAGAGACTCTCCAAAGTGCGAACGCTCGTGGTACCGACGGCTATGGCAGAACCATCATGGGTAATGAGTTTCTGAATGGTCTCGCGGCGCACACTGATATACTCGGTATGCATCTCATGATCCTCTATCTCCTCGCTCTTCACAGGCTTAAAAGTACCGGCTCCGACGTGTAGTGTCAGTTCCTCACGGTCAATGCCGTGCGCATCAATGGCTTGGAGCACCTCCGGCGTGAAATGAAGACCGGCCGTTGGTGCTGCTACACTGCCTTTGATCTTGGAATAGACCGTCTGATAGGTGGTTTTGTCGTTCTCCTGCGTCTCGCGGTTCAGATATGGGGGAATGGGTAGTTCACCCATCACGTCGATAATCTCGGCAAAACTCACAGGGGCATCCCATTCAAAGTCGATGCGGTAGGATGTGCCGTGAATCTCTCCACGCGTAGCCTTAAGGGTCAGCGGTCCATGTTCCATGTTCAATGTGCGCGTCAGCGAGCCTTCCTTCCATTTTTTCAGATTACCCACCAGACAATACCAGGCACAATGACCTGTGGTCTGGAACATCAGTTCATAGTCTGAGGGTTCGGCTGGTTCCAACAGGAACACTTCTATCAATGCTCCAGTGTGCTCACCGTTTGCATCCACTTTGCGGAAATGCATACGGGCCTGAATGACCTTGGTATTATTGAAGACCATCAGTGCCCCCTTGGGCAGATAATCCGGCAGATTATAAAACATATCCTCTCCTACCTCACCTTTCCGGTAAATGAGGAGTTTGGAATGGTCGCGACGGGCCATAGGGAACTTGGCAATACGCTCGTCAGGAAGCGGATAGTTATAGTCACTAATATGGATATGTCGGGGATCTGTCATCTGTTCAAAGTTATGCAAATGCGGCACGAAGAAGGGCGTAGAGGAGCGAGAAGACCAACATACTGACTGGCACATCGACATCACTACGCAGATAACCCGTCTTTGTGTAATGTGTCGAGGTGAAGTTCATACCTGTTGAAAAACGACGGGCAAAATGCTGGTAAAACCAGTAGGCAAGAGAACCTGCACAGGCACCCCAGCAAAGACCAACCAGGATATCACCTGGATAGTGAACACCCAGATAGAGGCGCGTCCAACAGTTTGTCAACGACCAGATCACCATCGCACATGTCAGAAGCCTGCTACGCACCAGCCACCAGAAGAAGATGGCAATGCTGAATGTGTTGGCGGCATGGGCAGAAAAGAAACCGTACTTCCCTCCCCTGTATCCATCGACGATATCCACCATCAACCCGATCTGCGGGTCGTGGGTGGGACGCCAACGAGCCACCGTCGGTTTAACGATGGTGTCATCGATAGTACCGGCAATGAGAACACAAAGTGCGGCCGACCCGACCACTAGCAGAATCTTCTGCATATTCTCATTATTCTTGATGACGACATAGAAGAGCGTCAGATAGAACGGTATCCACGTCAGGGCATTGGTAAGCGTACGGACCAAGGAGTCCAGATACAGCGATGGACTGCCGTTGAACCACAACAGCAGTTGCTTGTCTAAATCTATCAGTGTCTGCCAATCCATTATTAACCTGTGTTATCTGTGTAATCTGTGGCTCTATATCAATTCTAGTTGTCGCGTTTCTATCCAGCCTTCCTTTCCGTCGGCCAGACGAATGCCTTTCCAGTCCTTCATGGAGTCATCAGTGATGGTTACCTTCGTGCCTTCATGAAGAATAAACAAATCCGTACCTTGTTTGGCAGGGGTACTCTTCACCGTAATGGCAGGAGCCGTCACGATGGCTCCACGACGATGAACGAGCAAGTCCTTCTGCTGGTGTGCAAAGACATTGCTCAACAGGAAGACGACAATCAGGAAAATAGCCCCAAAGAAGCCGACCTTGCGCAACCAGATACGCTCAGAGAAGAGATACAGCAACGCCAACACAATGGCCAAGGCCAATGATATCAGGGCTATATCCGCCCATCCGTCAACACTCGTCATATTGACCAGCGAATGATACCATGTGACGAAGAACATATCCTGTTCCGGCGTAATCTTGTCGATGGTCTTTGAACGGGCCATCTGTAGATTAAAACGGATATCCCTGTCGCTTGGAGAAAGTAGCAGAGCACGTTCATAATTCAACACGGCACGGGTGATATTCTCCGTACGGTAGTAAGCGTTACCGAGGTTATAATACAGATCGGCAGATGCCCCTTGTTTCAACAAGGCCTCATAGTCCTTGATGGCCTGCTGATATTCGCCACGGACATAAGCCGAATCAGCCTCAGCCTTGGTGACAGCCTGCGCACAGAGTGGCAGCAGGAGCATCAGCAAGACGGCTGTCACCGTCTTCGCCGGGCGACGCTTCTTCATCGTCTCTTCAATCTTCTCAATAGCCGTCATGGCCTTATCAAACACCTTATTCATATTACCCTTGGGATCGCCTGGGGCATAGCGCTCAAACTCACACTCATCGAGGGCGCCCATAAACTGAGTGATCGTATCCTCGTTGACATTCCTGTCAGCCAGGCGCTGACTGATATTGTCGTGCGACAACTGCTCAACAGGCATATTGAGTTTGTCACCCACATAGCCCCAGAGGGCACGAAGCACTTCATCATAGAACTCACCGGGCTTATTGTCTGCCATCAGTTTCGAGGCTTTCTTCAATCGCTTGGTTGCCACCTTATTGGCCTTACCCGCACGACGCTTGGTAATGTTGGCATTCTCGATAGCCCGCTGACGGAAGATGACAAACAGCGAGATGAAGATAAGTGCCAGAACAGCCAGTGCAATCCAATAGCCCGTGGAGCCGAAGAAGAAATCATCGAGCGAGTGCTGACGGGTGTCGCCGGTCTTGATATGACGGATATCCTTGCCTAATAGTTGGAGATCCTCCTGACCGGTGAAATCACTGACGCTTCCGGTGCCGGCCCCTTTGGCCACATTGAGCGTGAAGCCCTCGGTCTTGACCGTCTCATATCTCTTGGTTGTCGTATCGAAATAGGTGAATTCGATAGGCGGTATATCATACTTACCCTGATGGCGCGGCACAGCAAGGATGTCATAAATCATAGAACCTTCCACACCATTGGCAGACAGTTTGGTCTTATCTGTAATCTTTGCATCATACTTATCAAAGTCCTTCGGGAACTCCACGACTGGCTGCTTAATCAGTTTCAGATTACCGATACCACTGATCACCAGATGCAGTTTGACGGGGTCGTTGGCCTTCACCTCTGTCTTGTCGAACTGGGCAGAGATACTGAACTTACCTACGCCGCCGGAGAATTTAGCCGGACGTGCAGGCAACGGATCCACCTGAATCTCGATACCTGGCGCCTGAATCTGCTTTTTCACCTCTACATAGCCGGAACCGCCATTGAAAAAGGCCTCAAAAGGATCGATGTTACGGTTCTGCTGTACCACGATACCATTGAAGGTGATACTTGGTATTTCGAGTTTACCCGTCAATTGCGGGAACATCACATATTGACTCCAAGTCACAGTCTTGTAAGGCCGGCCATTGACGGTTTCAATCTTGAAACTCTTCTGCTGTGGCAGATCCACCTCCTGAGTATGGAAACCCTTCAGGTCGGGCATCTTACCTTCCAGTTGCGTGAGGGATACTAACGTATAGACCTTATACGTCAGCAAGATCGGCTCCTGCTCATAGACCCGTTTCTTGTTGGCACTGACTTTGATAAATAAGTCGGAGCCGGAGATTCGGCTTCCTGCATCACGGAGTTCTGCGCCCTCACTGTCATGCTGACGCTGCTGTCCGCCACCATTGGCCTGACTACGGGCATTACCCGAGACCGTTATCTTCACGGCATTCGAAGCGATGCTCTTGCCATCCACCACAGCATGGGCTGCAGGAATGGTGAAAGAGCCGTTCTTCGTTGCCACGACAATATAGGTATAGGTAATCGACGACGATGAACTCGTATGTCCGTTGATCATCTGATAACTGGACTGCACAGAACGGTTCGGGCCTATCAGCACCTCCAGTTCCTCAGGGATGTTACCTGCACGGAACTCACTGACATTCTGTGTATTGATGGTATAGGTCAAGCGGAACTGCTCACCTACGGCAACCTGCGAGGGAGCCGAGGCTGTCAAAGTTTGCGAGAGCAAACTCAAAGGTAAAAAGGTAAGAAGGTAAAAAGGTAAAAACCATTTCACCCACCTTTGAACCTTTATTTCTATATTTCTTGTCATCTTTTACTTTCTTACCTTTTTACTTTCTTACCTTTACACATCACCAGTTCTTCAGGATATTACGGCGCTGGGGCTGCTGCTGAGCCTTCTTCAAGCGGTCCTGTGTCTGCTTTTCCTGTTGCATGGCAGCATTCAACAGTTGCTCCGCATTGTCCTTGCTCATCTGTGGCTTCGGCTGCTCCTGCTTCTTGTCTTGTTTATCCTTATCTTTATTCTGGTCCTGCTTCTGCTGGTCCTTCTTATCGTCTTGCTTCTGATCCTGTTTGTTCTGATCCTGATTCTGCTTGTTCTGATCCTGTTTCTGTTTCTCATGCTTACAGAGAATCAGGTTATATCGGGTCTCGTCATCGTTTGGATTCAGACGCAGGGCATTCTTGTAGGCCTCTATCGCCTCACCATACATCTTATGCGACTGACAGATCACACCCATATTATGGAACGACTGGTATTTACGCAAGGGATTCGTCTCCAACTTCGACGCATTCTGGAATTGCTCAATAGCAGCCGAGTCTTTCTTCTGCGCCATCAAGGCATTGCCAAGATTATATGCTGCCTGTGGGTTCTTCGGGTTCTTCTCTACGGCCTTCCGATATGACACCTCCGCATTAGGATAGTCGCCGGCATTAAACTGCTTGTTACCCTGACGGATATACTGACGGTCGGTCTGGGCCGATACACTCATTGCTACCAGCATCAACAAGACGGCTGCCACCTTTTTCTTGCCAAATAACGACAGATTCTTCAACAATGGGTTCCGGCGGTCAAAGATACAGATTTCGAGAATCAGCAACAGGAGGGCAAGGATACCAAAAGCCTGGAACTGCTCATCAAAGTCACTATAGACCGTCGTGGAGGTCTCCTTCTTCGAAAGTTTGTCGAGTTCGTTATCGAGTTGCTGCTGGGCAGCACTGTTATTCTCCACATGAATATAGACACCGCCACCGGCCTGGGCCACCTGACGGCACATATCCTGGTTCAGGGCCGACATCACGGTATTACCCGTATTATCTTTCATATAGTCACCTGTACCGGGAATGGGAATCGGCGCACCCTGCGTACTACCTACGCCCAGTACGAAGACACTCATGCCTTTCTTCCGGGCTTCCTCTGCAGCCTCTAATGCCCCACCTTCATGGTCTTCACCATCGGTAATGACAATGATTGCCTTGCCGATACCTTCTTCCTGGGTGAAACTGTTGACAGCCATGTTAATGGCAGCCGCAATGTCCGTACCCTGCGTAGCCATCATCGACGGGTCTATGCTCGACAGGAACATCTTAGCCGACACGTAATCGCTCGTGATAGGCAACTGCACAAAGGCATCACCCGCAAACACGATGAGACCGATCTTATCATTGGTGAAGTGATCGACCAGATTCTCCACCATCATCTTACTACGATCCAATCGACTGGGTACGATATCCTCTGCCAACATAGAGTTGGAGATATCCAAGGCAATGATGGTCTCAATACCCGTCCGTTTCTCCTGACTGATCTTCGTTCCCATCTGCGGACGGGCCAGCATCACAATCAAAAGGGCGAGGGCTGCCAGCAGCAACCAGAACTTCACCCGCGGACGGAAATGCGACACATCAGGCATCAGGCTCTTCAGCAACTTCAAGTCACCAAACTTACGGAGTCGCTTTTTCTGGTTCCTGTATGTCACAAACCTGACCAGTGCCAATATGGGTATCAGCACCAACAGCCAGAGATATATGGGGTCTTCAAATCTAAACATCTTATGGTATCCTCCTGAATATGGTTATACGCAGCAGTATCTCCAGCAACAGAGCCAGCACAGCCACAATGGCAAAGGGCTGATAGGCCTCGTATTTCTTGCTGAACTGCTTTACATTAAGTTTCGACTTCTCCAACCGGTCAATCTCCTGATAAATCTTCCGGAGTTCCTTGGTATTAGTGGCGCGATAGAAGTCACCCTCTGTAGCAGCGGCAATCTCACTGAGTGTCTGGTTGTCTATCTCCACAGGGATATTCACATATTGCACACCACCTGCCACCGGCATCGGATACGGGGCCACCTTGTTTGTACCCACACCAATAGTATATACCCTAATGCCAAGACTCTTGGCAATCTCGGCAGCAGTCATCGGCGAGATGTCACCACGGTTGTTACTACCGTCCGTCAACAGAATCACCACCTTGCTCTTAGCCTTGGAATCCTTTAAACGGGAAACGGCGTTGGCCAGTCCCATACCGATGGCTGTACCGTCCTCGATAAGGCCGCGGGCAGCAATATCCGTACGTACATTATGAAGAAGGTTCAGCAGCGAGGCATGGTCAATTGTCATCGGACACTGGGTAAAGGCCTCACCGGCAAAGATACTCAGGCCGATATTATCATTCGGACGTCCGACGATAAACTCCGACGCTACCTGCTTGGCGGCCTCAATGCGGTTCGGCTTCAGATCCTCTGCCAACATAGAGGTGGAAACGTCTATCGCCAACATTATGTCAATACCCTCAATCGTCTTGTTCTTCCAGGAATTCTGCGTCTGCGGACGGGCCAATACCAAGACAATCATCGTAAAGGTGAGCAGACGAAGGAGCATGGAAAGCGGCATCAGCCGTACCTTCCAACTCTTCGGCGCATCACGGAAGGCGAAGGTGTCGCTCATCCGCATGGTGGGTTCCGTCTTCTTCCTATACATCAGATACCAAATGACATAAGGTATCATCAGCAATAGCAAAAACAGATATTCTTTATTGGCAAATTCCATACGCTAATTCTAATTGATCAGTTGATAAGTGGCATAGCCCACATAAGCCAGCAACAAGGCACTGGCGACCAGCAACACTGTGATGACGACCTTGAGGATGCGACGCGTCTTTATGCTACGCTGGTCTTCCTCAGAGAGTTGCGGCTTGACGGCCTCCTCAGTAGGCACATTCTCGAGTTTCGTCTGATTGATGAAGTCGATGGCACTCACGAGGTTCTTGTCGTTCTCATTGATGAGGGTCGAATACTTGGCAAACTTCACTAGGTCAGCCGTCGTAAACAACTGACGGAGTTCATCCAGAGCCGTCTGATCCTGAGTAGCCATCAGTTTTTCTATAATCTCACTACTCGTCATCTCCATGGCACTGAAGCCATAGCGCTCCTCGATATATTTGCGGAGGGTATCCGTCAACTTCGTATAGTACTCCTTGGAGTTCTCTGCAGTCACCATCTTATCGGCCTTTATCTGCTCAATCTCCTTCATGGCCTTCTGGTGAGGCAGGAGTTTCTTCACAATACGGATATGGGTGATAATCGGCTTGTTGTCACGCAGGCGGATATACAGGTAATACGTTAATGCCGAGATGATTAGCAGAAGAACGCTCAACCAGAAGATCAGGCTCCATTCACTCCACTGGAAGAGATTATCCTGTACCCCTTTCGCCGGAAAGAACTTCTCGGCATGAGCCGTATCCACCTCCATTGTCAGCACCTTCAGGGCAAGGCTCTTGCTCTGATAGGGCTTACCGTCGATCTTAACCGTCAATGGGGGTATATAATATAAGGTATCATCGAAAGAGGTCAGCGTATAGACCATCGCCTTCTCAATGAAACCATTATCAGCCTGCTTGTCTTCCTCTGGCTGACAGGCCAACACCTCCACGCCGGGCGTCACAAACTGTGTCGGCTGAAACTGGGGGAACTCCACCTTGGCGTCCTCCTTCGCCACAGCCTTCAGCGTGACATGCGCCTGCTCGCCTATCAGCATCTCGATATGGTCGATACTGGCTTCAACAGACTGCGCAAAAGAAGTGAAAAAAGAGAAGTGAAAAGTGATAAGTACAAGCAATACTTTCACCTTCCAATCCACTTTCACTCCATTTCGCCAATTCTTTATCATCATATCATCACTTTTCACTCTTCACTTTTCACTCTTCACTTCTCACTTCTTAACTTCTCTGTTTAAACAACATCATCAGAGCCTTCACGAAGTCCTCGTTTGTGGCAATGCTCACATTATCCACATTACTCTTGTTAAATGTCTCAAACAACTGTGTCTGGCGGTTCATCCAGAACTTGCGGTAGGAGTCGCGCAGGCGTTTCGAACTGGTATCGACATACTGCTCAAAGCCAGTCTCGGCATCCACCACTTTCATCAAACCCACATCAGGCAGTTCCTTCGCACGCTGGTCATAGACCTGAATAGCCACCACGTCGTGCTTACGGTTGGCAATCTGCAACGACTGCATGAAATCATTCCTGACATAGAAGTCGCTGAGGATAAACGCCGTCGTACGACGCTTCTGGACACTCGACAGGAACTCCACCGCCTGCTTCACATCCGTCCGCTTCGACTCCGGGTGGAAGTCCAGCATCTCACGGATAATATACAGGATATGCTTACGTCCCTTCTTCGGCGGGATGTACTTCTCAATCTTGTCGGAGAAGAACACCACCCCGATCTTATCGTTGTTCTGGATAGCCGAGAAAGCAATGGTAGCGGCAATCTCCGTCACCATGTCGCGCTTCATCTGCTTCTGCGTACCGAAATCAAGAGAGCCGCTGACATCTATGAGCAGCATCACCGTCAGTTCACGCTCCTCCTCAAACACCTTCACGTACGGACGGTGGAAGCGGGCGGTCACATTCCAGTCGATATCGCGCACATCATCGCCGAACTGATATTCACGCACCTCGCTGAAGGCCATACCCCTACCCTTGAAGGCAGAATGGTACTGACCTGCAAAGATGTTTGAACTCAGACCTCGGGTCTTGATTTCAATCTTACGGACTTTCTTGATAATCTCGCTTGTTTCCATCAATTATGCATTATGAATTATGCATTGTGCATTAATCAGGGCACTTCGACCTTATTGATAATCTTCGAGACGATTTCCTCGCTCGTGATATTGCTGGCCTCGGCCTCGTAGGTCAGACCGATACGGTGACGCAGCACATCGTGAGCCACGGCACGCACATCCTCAGGCACCACATAGCCGCGACGCTTGATGAAAGCGTATGCCCGGGCAGCCTTCGCCAGATTGATGCTGGCACGGGGTGAACCACCGAAGGAAATCATATCCTTCAGATCCCTCAGACCATAACGGTCGGGATAACGGGTAGCAAACACGATATCGGCGATATACTGCTCAATCTTTTCGTCAAGATAGACCTCACGCACCACATCTCTGGCACGGAGAATCTCCTCGGCGGTCGTCACAGGCGTCACCTTCGGCATCTCACCGGCGATATTCTCGCGGATGATCTTCTTTTCCTCGTCGAGCGAGGGATAGTCGATGACCACCTTCAGCATAAAACGGTCCACCTGTGCCTCGGGCAATGGATAGGTACCTTCCTGCTCAATGGGGTTCTGGGTAGCCATCACGAGGAAGGGATTCGGCAACAAGAAGGTCTCACTGCCGATGGTCACCTGCTTTTCCTGCATGGCCTCAAGCAAGGCACTCTGTACCTTTGCCGGTGCACGGTTGATTTCATCTGCCAACACAAAGTTTGCAAACACAGGACCTTTCTTCACCTGGAACTTCTCATCCTTCTGCGAATAGATCATCGTACCGATGACGTCGGCAGGGAGAAGGTCGGGTGTAAACTGGATACGACTGTAGTCGGAGTCAATCAACTGTGCCAGCGTCTTGATGGCCAAGGTCTTTGCCAGTCCAGGCACGCCCTCCAGGAGGATATGTCCGTCACTCAGCAAACCGATGAGGAGAGAGTCAACGAGGTGTTTCTGCCCTACGATGACACGATCCATACCTGTTACAAGATTCGTTACAAATGCGCTTTGTTGTTCTATCCGGATATTCAACTCACGGATATCAATTGCTTCTGCCATAATATTTCCTTTTTATTTGTTTTCTGAATTTGACCGCACCACCTAAATAATATTAAAAAAGTTTCCCAAAACCTAAGTTTTAAGAAACTTTTTCAATATTAAACCGATTTAATTGTCATTTTTGGATTTTTTTCTTCTTATGAACCAGTTTGGGGATCTTGATTTCCTGTCCGACCTTCAGGTCGGCATCACCCTTGATACCATTGTAAACCTCCAGATAGCACTCCATGCCAGGACCGATGGTACGCTTGCAAATTCTTGACAAATTATCGGTGGCCTTGACCTTTTCCACATGGTCTGTCCCGACAATCCGATAGGCACCCGTACGTACACGGGAATCCATCTGTTCATACTTGTCAAAATCACCTGCAGGCTCCGACTGTGCCACAGGCTTCGGTTCTGGTTTAGGCTCTGGTTTAACCTCAGGCTTGATCTCAGGCTTGGGCTCAGGCTTAACTTCTGGTTTTGCCTCAGGTTCTGAGGTTTCCGATGCTTTGATCTCCGGCTTGGTGGTCTCAGTCTTTGGAGCCTCGGCTTTGGGCTTGGCGGCTTCTACCTTTGGCTTGGCAGCCTCCACTTTCGGCTCTGCAGCGGGGGCAGACCCGCCAGCATTTGAGCCGAAATAATAACCTGCAGCAAAACAGAGACAGCAGGCCAATATGCCTAGCAACCATGTCTTCCACTTGCCAGAAGACTCTTCTTCCATTGGAAGTCCATCTTCCACAGGCTCCGGTTCTGGATCAGGTTCGGGTTCCGACTCAGGCTCAGGAGCAGGTTCAGGTGCTGGTGCTGGTTCGGGCTCTGGAGCAGGCTCGGGTTCCGGTTCCGGCACTGGGACAGGCTCAGGCTCTGGCTCCGGCTCGGGAACAGGTTCTGGCTCAGATATCGGTTCCTGCTCAGGTTCCGTTTCAGACTCGGGCTCGGGCAAGACTTGCGGTTCATTCTCTGTGACGAAATCTACCAACGGTGCCATTGATGCATCAACGTCATCTATCGGTTCCGGCTCTGGAACAGGCTCCGGCTCCGGTTCTAAATCCGGCTCGGGTTCCTGTTCTGGTTCCTGTTCAAAGTCAACGCCCTCATTCAGCACAACCGTCTCGAACTGGGAGAAAGGCTTGTTCACCAGTTCCTTCATCAAAGTATCCGGTGTGAATGTAATCTTGCTATGGCCTTCTATCAAGACCCGTTCTCCATTGTTCACATTCACACTCTCGCGGTCATCCACATCAATGATCTTAAAAGTGCCCAGACCTTTCACCTTTACAATCTTATCCTGTCCAAGTCCCTTCTGAATCAGATAAAAGAAATCATTGACGAATGCTGAAGCACCCTTCTTCTTCAGGTTCTTGCGCTCAATGAGCACAGCAGCCAATTCATTAAGTGATATCTTACTCATTACTCAGCCCCTCCACTCTTTACACGTTCTTTCCAACCGACATTCGGCTTAAAATTCAGCACCAGTTTGGGCGGAACGAGCATCCGCTGTCCGGTAGATGGATTCACCATGATACGTTCCATCTTCTTCTTCACCTCGAATGTCCCGAAATTCGGGATCAACACAGAATCACCCTCTAGGAAATGGT
Source organism: uncultured Prevotella sp. (assembly GCA_905233555.1). GTDB lineage: Bacteria > Bacteroidota > Bacteroidia > Bacteroidales > Bacteroidaceae > Prevotella. The sequence continues at coordinate 44,246 of CAJODF010000033.1, forward strand.
CTCCCATCGTCTCTATCAGGAGGTCCACCATCTGCTGGGTGTCTTCTGTTGAATAGCCTGTCTTATTGGCCAGTTCTGTCATGAAGTCTTTATTATTCATATCTCAATATGTGATTGTGGTTGCATATAAATCGAATTCCTCGGAGTCCGTAATCCGCACTGGATAGAATTCTCCGATGGTCAGTTCCCTTTCATGGACAGGAATAAGCACCTCGGGATCGACCTCCGGGGAACAGAACTCCGTCCGTCCAATATAGTAATCGCCCTCCTGCCTGTCGATGACGACACGCTGGATAGTCCCTATCTTTTCAGCCTCTATCTCGGCACTGATTCTCTGTTGGATACGCATCAGTTTGTCGAGTCGCTGCTGCTTCACTTCCTCAGGCACATCATCTTGATAGTGTTGTTCCGAATAAGTGCCTTCCTCCTCCGAATAGGCAAAGGCGCCCATCCGCTCGAAACGGGCCCATTTGGTGAAGGCAAGGAGTTCTTCGAAGTCTTCTTCCGTCTCTCCGGGGAAGCCCACCATCAGGGTCGTACGCAGGTGGATACCCGGCACTTCGCGGCGCAGACGCTCCACGAGATCATAAGTCTCCTGCTTGCTCACATTCCGCTTCATCCTATCCAGCATTCGGTCGGAGATATGCTGCAAGGCGATATCGAGATAGTTGCAGACATTCCGTTTCTCCCGAATCACCCGGAGCAGAGCCCAGGGGAAATGCGTCGGATAGGCATAATGCAGACGAATCCACTCCACACCCTTGATGTCGGCCATCCGTTCTATCAGTTCTGCGATATGCTGCTTACCGTCGATATCCACCCCATAGTAGGTCAGTTCCTGTGCAATGACATTGAACTCCTTGACCCCCTGGCCCACCAGATGGCGCACCTCGTCGAGAATCTCCTCCATCGGACGACTCTGGTGTTTTCCAGTAATCAACGGAATGGCGCAGTAGGCACAATGACGGTCACAGCCCTCGCTAATCTTGATATAGGTATAATGCTTCGGTGTCGTGATGTGTCTGTGGTAATCTCTTTCCTCTTTTCTCTTTCCACTTTCCTCTATATCATGCAGCAGTTGCTTATAGTTAAACTTCCCATACCAGCCATCGACCTCAGGAATCTCCGCCTCCAACTCTGCCAGATAGCGCTCCGACAGACAGCCCATCACGAAGAGTTTCTCGATCTGTCCCTCCGTCTTGGCCTGGGCAAACTCCAGGATGGTGTTGATACTTTCTTCCTTGGCATCATTGATAAAACCACAGGTATTGACAACGACGATCTCACCCTGAGGGTCATCGGAATCATGGGTCACATGATAGCCGTTGGCCTCAAAGAGTCCCATCAGCATCTCGGAATCAACCAGATTCTTCGAACAACCGAGCGATATGAAATCAATCGTCTTACTCATTGAAAAGTGAATCCACGAACTGTCGCTTATTGAAAAGTTGCAGGTCGGTCATTTTCTCGCCAAGTCCGATATACTTCACAGGCACCTTCAACTGGTCGCTGATGCCGATGACCACACCGCCCTTCGCCGTACCGTCGAGTTTGGTGATGGCCAACGACGTGATCTGGGTCACCGCCGAGAACTGCTTGGCCTGTTCAAAGGCGTTCTGTCCCGTAGAACCGTCGAGCACGAGCATCACCTCATCGGGAGCCTCGGGCAGCACCTTCTTCATCACATCCTTGATCTTCTTCAACTCGTTCATCAGACCCACCTTGTTGTGCAGACGACCGGCCGTATCGATCAGCACCACATCCGCTTCATTGGCCTTGGCACTCGAGAGGGTATCGAAAGCCACGGAGGCAGGATCGGAGCCCATCTGCTGCTTGATGACAGGCACCCCTACCCGTTCACCCCAGATACACAACTGCTCCACGGCGGCTGCACGGAAGGTATCGGCAGCACCCAGATAGACCTTCTTGCCGGCCTGCTTGAACTGCCAAGCGAGTTTACCGATGGTGGTCGTCTTACCGACGCCATTCACGCCCACCACCAAGATGACGTAGGGCTTATGGTCGCCAGGCAACTCCCAGTTGTCGTTATCCTCCGTATTGTTCTCTGCCAACAAAGCGGCTATCTCATCCTTCAGGATACCGTTCAGTTCCGAGGTAGAGACATACTTGTCGCGGGCCACGCGCTCCTCAATCCGCTCGATAATCTTCAACGTGGTATCCACACCTACATCACTGGTGATGAGCACCTCTTCCAGATTATCCAACACATCGTCATCCACCTTCGACTTACCAGCCACGGCACGTGTCAGTTTGTCGAATACACTGCTCTTGGTCTTCTCTAGACCTTTGTCAAGTGTCTCTTTTTTCTCCTTATTGAAAAAACCAAATATTCCCATATTGAGCGCAAAATTAATAATTTTCGATGAAATCGCAAAAAAAAGAGGTCGCAAATTGCTTTGCAACCTCTTTTTTTATGCTAAAATTCAATAATAGTTCTTACTTAATTCTTAAAGAAGTCCTTAACCTCTTCGTTAGGAACCATCTGCTCGTCGAAGATGTAAGCACCAGTCTTGGGGCTCTTCACCATCTTGATTACCTTTGTGTAAGCGCGACCATCCTTTGAACCTTCATGGAGGGTAGCAACGGTTTTCTTTGCCATACTTCAG
>CAJODF010000034.1 GCA_905233555.1 uncultured Prevotella sp.
GCTACGCAGCAGGAAATGTAGTTCCTGTCCCGCACGAGCCAGTTTCGCTCCATAATATCCACCAATGGCACCTGTGCCGATGATTCCGTATTTCATATTGTTTTGTTTGTTGTGTTATGCTATTTCGGAAACCACCTCTATCTCAACCAATGCCCCTTTCGGCAGTGTCTTAACTGCGACGGCAGAGCGGGCAGGGTAGGGTTCCGCAAAGAACTCCGCATAGACCGCGTTCATATCCGCGAAATCGTTCATATCGGCCATGAAGACCGTTGTCTTTACCACATTAGCCATCGTCAGTCCGGCTTCTTCGAGAATGGCCTGGACGTTGGTGAGCGACTGACGGGTCTGTTCCTTGATACCTCCCTCTACAAATACGCCCGTCTTAGGGTCGATGGGAATCTGCCCAGAGGTATAAACGAGATTACCCACTTGGATGGCCTGGCTGTACGGCCCGATGGCAGCCGGTGCCTTTGTTGTACTGATTGCTTTCATATTCTCTATTGTTTTTGGGTGCAAAGTTACGATAATCTTTGCAGAATCTGCACGATGACGTGAGAAAAAACAACAAAAATACCATACTCATGGTACGATTAGGAATTTATTTCGTACCTTTGAGCTCCGCTTGCGCTCGGCATCCCGAAGGGTGACGCTTGCTACCAAAGGGACGCAAGAAGGTACTCCCGTTCGGAAAAGCTCAAAAACATTTGGCTTTTCGCTCACTTATTCGTACCTTTGCACCCGAAATGGCTATAGATAGTGCGATATTTCGTAGAAGTGAGTTGCTGCTCGGTGAAGAGGCGATGGAACGGATAGCCCGGAAACGCGTGATTATCTTCGGCGTGGGCGGCGTAGGTTCGTGGTGCGCTGAGAGTCTGGTGCGCAGCGGCATCCGGCAGTTGACGATTGTCGATAGCGACCGCGTGTGCATTACCAACATCAATCGCCAGTTGATGGCAACGACGAAGACCGTAGGACAGGTGAAGGTAGAGGCATTGAAAGAGCGTCTGCTTAGCATCAATCCGTCTGCAGATATAATTGCCCTCCAGAAAATCTTCATCCAAGAGACGGCCGAGGAGTTTGCCCTTGACAGTTACGACTATATCATCGATGCCATCGACTCGCTGAAAGACAAGGCAGCCCTCATCCTTCTGGCATGTAAGACAAAAGCGACTCTTTTTTCTTCGATGGGTGCCGCCTTGAAACTCGACCCTACGCGGATAAAAGTAACGGAGTTCTGGAAGGTAGAGGGCGATCCGCTGGCACGCGCCATCCGTAAGAAATTTAAGCATTATGGGCAATACCCTGAGAAGAAATTCCAGGTGGTCTATAGCGACGAACTACTTGAGAATCGTGGCTGTCCTGCTGATGAAGGCGAGGAACCATCCCAGTTTAACAAACCACAGACAAACGGCACCCTTGCCCACATCACCGCCATCTTCGGCTTTATGTTGGCAGGATTGGTCATTCAGGACGCTACGAAACTATAGGTGTACCTCCTTTTCACATATTGTAGGTGTGGACACTTGTTCCTTGGGCGGAAGGGAGGTAATTGATGCCCCACCAGCACATCTGCAAGAGCACAAAACTGATGATAAGCATCCATAGGGCCAGACGGGGCTTATGGTGGGGTAGCAGACGGTAGTGTATATAAATAAGGTATGAGGTCCAGGTGATGGCGGCCCACGTCTCCTTGGGGTCCCACGACCAGTAGTGGCCCCATGCCTCCTTGGCCCAGAAGGCGCCGAACATCATGCCGAAGGTCATAAAGATCAGCCCGACGTAAACGATGGAAGAGGTAAGAGGTAAGAGGTAAGAAGGGAGAGGTCGCTTGATGAGTCCATAGATGGCCAGCACCGCGGCGACGCCCATCAGCGAGTAGCACACGATATAGACGAGGATGTGCGGGAAGAACCACGGACTCTGCAGGGCAGGCACCAGCGTCGTGGAACGGACGATCGGTATCATATAACTCACGATGGCCAGCGCCACTACCAGAAGCCCTCCTATCGGCAACAGCCGTTTCAGGCGCCATCGCGTGTAGGTCACCAACAGCAGGACGCCCGCCAGCATCATCAGGAAACCCGTATAGACCAGCGGCAGCCACGGGTCGCTCACCAGTTCGAGAATCGATATCTGACTCTCGGCACCCATCTCCATGTCGTAGCCGTACTGGTAGATCTTCCAGCCATCCACCTTGTAGGGTTTGTTCACGTCGATGGTGGTCTCGATATTCTTGCCCGACTTCGTCAGAATCTGAATCTCCGAGGCATAGCGCTTAGGCTGACCACTATCATAGGTTTCCATGATGAACTTTTTCAGTTCGATGGCAATATCCATTTCCTTGATGGCGCCCTCTTCCGTCATCACCCGCCATTCCGGCTCGCCGACACCACAGATCATTTTCACCCTTTGCATATCGGCATTGCCGAGCGTGGCTGCGGTAAGGGCGATAAAAAGGCCTAAGTGATTCAGCAGAAACGGCACGTCGCGCTTCATCGACCCTCCACCTCTGAATATTTTACGCAATCTGCGGTGGATGGTAAGTCCAAGAATGACCGTGAGATAGACATAGATAAGGACGAACGGCCAGAACGACAGCATATCGTTCAACCACGAGCCGCCCACTTCCTGTCGCGTTACTCCCATGATGATGGTCAGTGCCACAGCATACACCATCGCCGGGATGGCTGCTGTATAGGTCGTCATCCATTCGAAGGCATACACTTTCTTGCGTAAATAGACCATCGCTGTCAGCATCACCATAAAGCCTGCCAGCACAATGCCGTTGACGGGCCACGCAAACGCCTCCCACGCGACAGCCCCGACGCTCAGTTGCAGCGCCAGTCCCACAAGGATAAGGCCTCCTCCGATGAGAAAGCCTTCCTTCATATTCCAGGGTTTACTCCACACCTTCTTAATTTACAATTTGACGATTTACAATTTACAATTTTATAACTCTATGAGTTTTTCGTTCTTCTTGGCCTCTTCAATCCACTTGGGCTCGATTTCCTGAAGGAAGCGCTGTTTGTTCTCGTTCAAAGTCTTTATGTCGAGACCAATATACTCCTGGGCCTTGGCCTTGGTAGAGATGTCTGGCATAGGCACATCGCCGATAAAGCCATGCTTGGCCAGCACCTTCGACAGCATCAGACGGGCCTCCTGAGCCTGTACCAGTCCGTCGCTGAACAGACGTTGAACTTCCTGTGGTGCATGGAATGATGCACCATGCGAGGCAAAGGCATAGTCCCAGCACACCTTGCCGCCCTGAGCCTGCTGCGCCATATAGCCCATGCGGCCCGTCTTTACGAACTCCGTATTCAACTGCTCGTGGCAGCGGATGCAGTTGTCCATCACCACCTGGCCCGTCAGCGTCTCGGCCTTGATAGCCTGATGCTCCATGTGACCCACGAAATAAGCCGTATGCTTCAGTCCGTCAACCGCCTTGAAACCGTAATACACGGCCAGGTTCTGATGGGGCACGTGGCAGTCGTTACAGGTGGCACCGTTCTTCTGATGGTCGATACGTCCGTGCGACGAGTGGCTCCACGTGGCGTAGTAAGGTGTCATGATGTGGCAGTTGACGCAGGCCGACGGGTTGTCGCCTATAAAATAGGTATGCGCCCTGAGTAGATACATAAACAATCCGCCGAGGCCGCACACGACGCCCGCAATCACCAGCAAACCTACCTTTTGTCGATACGATAGCCAGTCTTTAAAAGCAAAGATTTTTTTTAGTTCCATCGACTATTGGTATATTTGGGGGCGAATTTACGAAAAATATTCCAAACTTCCAAATAATTTGAGAAAAATGTGTATCTTTGCATCGCGAACAAATATGAATGATAAAAATGCGACGCACGTGGATTCTGTTCATAGCACTGTGGTCTGTTATTGTCAGTATGGCGCAAACAGTCATGCTGACGGAACGGTATAATGTGTCGTATATCGACCTGAAGAGCGGTCTCCCACACAATAACGTCAGCGCCGTCTTTGTCGATTCCAACGGGTTCTTGTGGGTGGGTACCTACGGAGGTGGCTTGGTGCGCTATGACGGCTATGGGATGATGACACCCGTGATGTGGCTGAACAGTAATTCGTGCAAAAGTATTGCTGAGGATCGTTTCAAGCGGCTTTGGGTGGCCTTCGACGAGGGAACGAACATCATAGACCTTAAAACCATGCGGGGCGTTGCTCCGGAATCCTTATCCGACGAGGTGAAGACCCTATTGTCGGAATCGAGTACCAAGACGTATTGCGATGCCTTGGGCCGTATATGGCTGGTTACCTATTCCTCGGCCAATCTGTTAGAGTTCGACGACCAGGGCCATGTTAGCGGGATATATGCCTATCGCTATCGGGGAAACACGCCAGATGTCAGTATCCGTGACGTCGAAGGTAACGGAAAACCCTGGATTGGTATTGACGGCGGATTATACCGGTTGGTAGAGAAAAACGGCAACCTGGTGCGCGAGGAGATCTCACCGTTGTTTCGTTCTTTGGACGGTCTGTATATCACGGATATGATCCGTCGGGGCAATGCCATCTGGATCACGACGAACCATGGACTGTTCTGCTATGACCCTTATCAGCATCAATTGGTCAGTTATCTGCATGATTCCAATGGTAAGGGTTCCGTATCACATGAGTTTCTCTCCAGTCTTGCCCTGACACCCGACAACACCTTGCTGGTGGGCTCGCTTGCCGGTGTGAATGTCTATAACGACCAGACCAATAGTTTTTCCGTCTGGAATACTACCAGCCCCCTGCCGTTGCGAAGCGACTTTGTACATTGTCTCTTGGCCGACAAGGGCCTGATATGGATCGGCACCGAGTCCGGGGGTATTGCCAAACTCGTGCCGCGGCAGTTGCTGTTGCAAAACTATGTCCATACGGCTTTGCCGGCCTCTATCTCACCTAATCCTGTGAATGCCATGTATGTCGAGTCTGACGGGACGCTATGGGTAGGTACGGTGGAAGGCGGACTGAACCGAAAGGGGAAGGGACAACAGGCTTTTGAACACTTCACGAAGTCAAATTCCGCCTTGTCGCATAACAGCGTGTCGGCTTTGGTGGCCGATAATCAAGGACGTCTGTGGACGGGTACCTGGGGTGGGGGACTGAATGTGGTCAATCTCTCCACCCGTGCCGTACAACGCGTGCCGATGACAGAAGACCAGGCCCGACTGACGCTGTTTATCGGCGCTTTGGCTTATGATGCTATCAACGATGCATTATGGATAGGCAGTAACGATGGTATTTTCCTTTATGACCTCAAGACCCGACAACTCGTGGAGCCCTTTGACGGTTGCCATTTGATACGTGGCTGCGTGGGGTCGATTATCGACAAAGACGGTGTTCTCTGGATGGGTTGTATGCGGGGTGTCTGTGCCATCGACCTCAAACCACGGAAAGACGGCCAGTTCAGTTACCGCAATCTGATGTATCGCCTGAACGACCCCGACTCTCGTATCTATGAGAAGATTTCCTCCTTCTGTCAGAGCCGGGATGGTACGCTTTGGTTAGGCAGCAATGGCTATGGCTTGTATCATCGTGTCGTCGGGAAAGACGGTCAGGAGACTTTCGAGGTACTGACGCAGGCCGACGGACTGGTGAATAATGCCGTGAAGGGTATCGTGGAAGACCAGAACGGCAAACTATGGATTACCACTCAGAACGGCCTGTCGGTCTATGACCCACATCTGAAGACGTTTACGAACTATACGCAGACCGATGGGCTTGTCAATTCACAATTCTATTGGAATTCCGCTGCTATTGCCCAGTCGGGTGTCATCTATCTGGGTAGTGAGGCCGGACTGATTGAGGTGACAGGAGAGAATCCGGAGGCCACTTATCAGGGACATCTTGTGTTTACCCATTTGATGGTGGATAATCAGGACATACAGGCTGGCAGCGACTATCTCGATGATGACATCTCTATTGCCAAGATGATCAGGCTGAGTGAGGGTAACCGCTCATTCTCGATCGACTTTGCCGCCCTGAACTATGGCTATGAGACACAAGGCACCTTCAGTTATCGGATGAAGGGCTTCGACGACGAGTGGACGCTCCTGAAGCCAGGGCAGCATTCGGTTCGATATAGTGTCCTGCCCGTTGGTAATTACACTTTTGAGGTCAAATACGAGTCGGTTCTGTCGTCTGTCGAGGAAGAGACCATCGCTATTACGATTGTGGTCGAACCGCATTTCTGGAACAGTTGGTGGTTCCGTCTGTTGCTCGCGCTCCTCTTCATAGGTCTGGTCATATATATATATAATAGGTGGGCTGCCGAGTTGAAACGCCGTGAGGCAGAACAGTTGTTGAGTCCCATCCGTAAAGTCCTGGAGGAGTCAAAGGATCCCAAGCAACTCCAAAAGCGCATCAGTAATATTCTCGACAATCAGGAGCGCTACCAGCAAAGTGTGACGAAGAGTGTCGAGGCTGATAAGGAGGAGGTGATGAAAAACACGCGACCGCTGATGGAACGGGTGATGGAGATTATGGAACAGCATTACATGGATTCCGACTTCGGCGTACAGGAATTCTGTGATGCCTTGGGCATGAGCCGTAGTGTGGCTAGCAAGCATCTCAATGCCGAAGCAGGCTTGCCGGTCGGACAATTCATCCGCAACTCTCGACTGAATATGGCGAAGGAACTTCTTTCGTCCAAGACGGGCAATCGCAACATCACGGAGATCGCCTATGCCGTTGGTTTTAACGATCCCAAATACTTCACCCGTTGCTTTACGAAGATGTTTGGAGTCAGTCCGAGCACGTTCGGGAATAATTGATTTATATCATTGATATACCTCAAGAGGTAGAAAAAACGCGCATCTGGGATTAAAATCCGTTTTGTCCACCATATAAAACGTTTTGTCCACCTTTGCTTGGTGTCTATTAACTACTTTTGCAGCACAATTCACTAATTATTAATTTAACTTTCTAAACAAAAAAACAATTAAGATGAGAAAACAAGTTCTATTCTCTGTGATGTTCATCTTGAGTATGCTGGGGGGACTAACCGTCTGTCCGGTATCGGTGATGGCATCAGTGGCGCAGCAGACCATTCAGGTCAGCGGCCAGGTTGTTGACCAAAACGGAGAGGCGCTGATTGGTGCGACCGTCAAGGTTAAAGGATCTACGACAGGAGTTGCGACCGACTTTGAGGGCAACTTCCAGTTGAATGCTCCTTCGGATGCCACGCTCGTGGTGAGTTACGTAGGTTATAAGGATCGCGAGATCGCAGTACGCGGACGCGCGGTACTCGGACAGATTCAACTTGAGTCCGACGCCCAGATCCTCGACCAGGTGGTGGTCGTAGGTTACGGTACGCAGAAGAAGGCCGACCTGACCGGTTCTGTCTCGGTTGTCAATGCCGATGAGTTGAAGCGCGTATCCCACAACAACATCTCCTCCATGCTCGAGGGTAAGGTGGCCGGTGTACAGATTACAACCGACGGTCAGCCTGGTGCCGATCCTTCTGTCCGTATCCGTGGTTTGGGTACTTTCGGAAGCACTGCTCCTTTGTATGTGATTGATGGTGTGCCTATGGGAACGACCATCCGCGACTTCTCTCCGAATGATATCGAGACCATTCAGGTGCTGAAGGATGCTTCGGCAGGTGCCATCTACGGTTCTCGTGCTGCTAATGGTGTGGTCATCATCACGACCAAGGGCGGTAAGAAAGACCAGCCGTTGAAGGTGGATTACAAGGGCTACTTCGGTATCGATAAGATTTCGAGTGGTGTCTATGATGTGATGAACGCCGAGCAGTATAGCCGCTATCTGGGTCAGGCTGCCACGAATACGGGTGTTGCTGCCCCTGGTGGCTACAGCCTTGGTGCCGATGGTTACTATCATTTTCAGGACAATACCGATACCGACTGGTTCAAGGAGGTCTTCAAGACCGGTATCCGTCAGAATCACAATGTCAACCTGAGCGGTGGCGGTGCCCACAACACCTATAACATCGGTCTCGACTACTATAATCAGAAAGGTACGCTCGAGGGCGCAGGTCCTAATTATAAGCGTTACACGGCCCGCGTGAACAACACGATGGACACCAAGTTCATCAAGTTCCGCACCAGTTTCGTCTATTCTCACTCCGATCAGGACAATACCTCTATCTCGAATGCCAACGAGTATGTGCAGGGTCTGTATGGTAACCTGCCCAACGTTCTGCTTGGTGTGTTGACCATGCAGCCGACGATTAAGGCTTACGACCCCTCTACATGGGTGCTCGACGATAAGGTGGGCTCTGCCAGCAGTTGGCATTACGATGCTTTCGGCTATGGCGTCTATTACGACACGGTTCATGGTGATATTTCTGCCTCTAACCCGTTGCTCATCAACAACCTGCTGACGCGTAACACCATCGTTGACCGCTTTGTGGGTACAGCCTCTGCCGATGTCGATCTCTTGGAGATGGTGGGCGTCAAGAGCAAGAACCACAAGTTGAACTACAAGATAAATCTCTCCTACAGCGCCACGCACGCCAACGACAAGACCTGGATCCCCGCTTGGGTACAGAGCAACCGCGTCTATCTCGCCAAGGAGAATGAGCGTCTGACCAAGGCACACCGTAAATATACCGATGCCTTGATAGAGAATACATTGACCTACGACGGTACCTTCGGACTGCACCACGTCAATCTGGTGGTAGGTCAGACCTACGAGGAAGAGACCACCAACACGTTGTCTGGCTGGGGCGTGAACTTCTCGGAGCCTTACTTCCTGCAGTTGCAGAACGCCAACGACACCTATTCTGAGTCGTATGAGTACAAGCATGCTCTGGCTTCTTATATCGCCCGTCTGAACTATGACTACGACGGCAAGTACCTGCTCTCGGCCATCATCCGTCGTGACGGTAGTTCCCGTCTGACTAAGTCCATCCGTTGGGGCACCTTCCCCTCTGTCTCTCTCGGCTGGCGCTTCGATAAGGAGAGTTTCTTCCCCATTGACCGCAATATCGTTAGTATGTTTAAGGTACGCGCGAGTTACGGTGAACTCGGTAACGAGAACATCGGCGAGTATGTCTATCAGGCTACGATGATGCGTAACAACATGACTTACAGTTTCGGCAACCAGCCTGTCACGGGTTCTGCCGTGTCAAACTTCGTCAACGAGCAGTTGGCTTGGGAGAAGAAGACCACCATGAACGTAGGTATCGACCTGGCCCTGTTCAACAACCGCATCGAGTTCACAGCCGAGTGGTTCAAGAACAAATCGACCGACCTGCTTTACAATGTGCCCGTTCCCGCAAATGCTGGTGTAGCCAATACATCGGTAACCATGAACGCTGCATCCATGCAGAACACCGGTCTGGAGTTCTCGGCTACCTATCGTAACAACGACCACGCCCTGAAGCATCAGATCAGTGCCAACGTGAGCACCATCAAGAACAAGGTGACCTCGCTGGGCTTCGGTACCGACTATTACCTTACTGGCGACTATATCACGTATGTAGGCGATGAGATCGGTCAGTTCTATGGCTATGTCTATGAGGGTATCGCCCGCACACAGGAAGAACTGGATGCCCACAATGCCGTTGCCAACCAGGCTGGTGCTCAGGTGGGTGACTGCATGTATAAGGATTTGAACGGCGACGGTCAGATTACCTCTGCCGACCGTAAGGTGCTTGGAAGTGGCATGCCGAAACTCAACTTCGGTCTGAGCGCACACCTCGAATATAAGATGTTCGACCTGAGCATCTCTACATACGGTGCGCTAGGCTACCACGTGGCTGACCATATCTACAACGCCATCAACTCCTGCTACGGCTATGGTAACAAGGACGTTGACGTACTCGATGCCAACCGCTGGTCAGACGATCACTCGACCTATCTGTCAGGCGTTCCCCGCACCTATATCACCGCCAATGGTGAGGGCTGGAACGACTACTTTAGCGACCGTAAGATCCAGAATGCCGCCTATTGGAAGATTGCCAATGTAGAACTTGGCTGCAACCTGCCTAACGACTGGTTTGCCAACTACGTCACGGGCGTACGCATCTATGTGTCGGCACAGAATCTCTTTACTTTCACAGGCTACAAGGGCTACAATGTTGACTTTGCCCCTGGCACCTGGACGCCGGGTTATAACTACTGCTCTTATCCAAGTGCACGTAGTTTCATGGCTGGTATTAACTTCACCTTTTAAATGAAATACGATATGAAACTATATAAAATTTCCTTCGCTCTTTTGCTGGGTCTTGGCATGATGACTTCCTGCGAGGACAAACTGGAACTGACGAACCCCAACCAGCAGACTTCGGGAACATTCGGCTTCAATGCCGACGAACTGGAGGAGAATGTGATTGCTGCCTACAACCATATCCGTATGGAGGGTACTTACGCCCGTGTAGGCTATACGCTCGACGTGTGCCGTGGTGATGAGGTATGGAACTCTTCACAAGTCTGGTACATGCCTTTCGACGATCTGAACGCCCCTGTGACCGACGAGATCGGACAGTGGTCTTGGCGCGACTGGTATTATACCATCAACGTGACCAACTTCACGATTACCCGTTGCGGTGACGACAATACCGCTCTCTCTGAGAAGATGAAGCGTATCAAGGGACAGATGCTGTTCCTGCGTGGTCTGGCTTACTATAACCTCGCCGGATACTATCAGAATCCGATTCTGATTACCAGTTACGACGCCTATTCATCCCTCGACGGCCTCTATGGGTCGAACGTACAGGAGGACGATACCGATGGTAATGATCAGTACGATCGGGTCTGGGATCAGGTAGAGAAGGATTTCTCCGAGGCCATGACGCTGCTGCCTACACGTGATGCCGGCGGTGAGTGGGCCAAGGGACGTGCCACGAGCGGTGCCGCTGCCGGCTACTATGCCCGCGCCCTGATGATGCGCCATAAGTACAGCGAGGCACTCAACGTGCTGAAGGCTATCATCAACGGCCAGTATGGTACTTACAGACTGATGGCCAACTATGGTGATAATTTCCGCGAGGGGGCAGCCTATGAGAACAACGACGAGAGCCTGTTCGAGGTGCAGTATTTGGACTACGGTTCGCAGGGTGTCGATGACGAGTGGACGCCGGTGAACACCAGTCCGAACGCCACACAGGGTCATGCCATCGAGAGTAACTACGGTCCTGGCGACTGCGGCGGTTGGGCTGACCTCTCTGCCTCGCCCTGGCTTTACGACCTCTTCAAGGCCGAGCGCACAACGACTGGCAAGTTGGATCCGCGTCTCTACTGGACCATCGGTACCTACGAGGCCGACTGGGACGGATTCGAATTCGGAAATGTTTGCTATAATCAGCCAATAAGTACTGATCGTCCTTATCAAACCAACAACAACAACGGTGGTCTGCCAATCGCCAAGAATACCAACATGCGCACGGGTCTTTACGATAAGGTGGTGACAGGTCTGCATTGCGGTATCAACCTCCGCATGATGCGCTACTCCGACGTGTTGCTTCGTGCCGCTGAGTGCGAGAACGAGATTAGTGGTCCTACCCAGCAGGCTATCGACTGGATCAACCAGGTGCGCAACCGTGCCGGTCTGGCCAACCTGAACCTCTCTGACTTCGGAGGTGATGCCGACAAACTCTTCGAGCAGATTGCAAACGTTGAGCGTCCGAAGGAGTTCGGTTGTGAGTTCGGACGTGGCTTCGACCTCCTCCGCTGGGGATTCTTCTATAGTGCAGACCGTCTGCAGCAGATCAAGGAGCATGGCACTTTCCGTCGTCATAATTATATCATTAAAGATAATGATGGAAACATTATTGCTATTGATGGCGATATTAAGGAAACCGTCAACTATTCTCAGGTAGGTGTCGATCCTGAACTTAAGAGTTCGTACGACACTTGGAAACCTGGTCATGAGTTCTTCCCGATCCATCTGGGAACCCTCAACGACAACCCCAACGTGGTCGGCAACTCTGCCAACACCAATAGCAGCAACGATAGTTACTTCTGGGGCAAAGGCTGGACACTCCACCCGGTAGTAAATCTTTGAAAAAGTTGAAAAGTTGTAAAATTGAAAAGTTGAAAAAGATATGATTAACAAGATATATAATAAGGTAGTTGCAGGCCTGTTTGCCTGTCTCCTTGTCTCCCTGTCTCCATGTCTCCTCACTTCCTGTGAGGGCGGTGACCTCTACAGCATCGATTCTCCCGACTGGCTCTCTGCAAAGGCTGACTCCATCGCACAGGCCAAGGCTGCTAATCAGGGCGGCGAAGAGGAGATCGAGGGTCTGCATGAGGACGTCTATACCGTTGGTGCCACCGACTACACCACAGGCTGGTGGGCCGTCTTCTCTAAGTATTATCAGATTCCCGAAGGCGAGAAGTGGGTCACCCAGTTCAACCTGAACATCAATCCCAACGCCTCGAACACCTATAAGAACTACGCACTCATTATCACCAACGATGAGGATCGTGGCTCAGGCAATTATATGGAGTACGGTGCTATCCGTTACGACTACCAGCCGAGCGGCAACTCGGAGTGGGGCGACTATATCGACCGCAGTCTCGCCACGAGCGACCTCGAGTTCCAGACCGATACCGATGCCGGTGTCGATAAACTCGGCGGCAAGGTGACGCTGACCATCGACCGCACGGAAGGTGGCCTGATCGTGACCATGACCAATGGTAAGGTGACGAAGACCTATACCCAGAAGTCCGCTCTGGTGAACCTGAATGCCGATGCGTCGAACACGACCATCCGTGCTTTCCTTGTACCCGAGGGCTCTTACATCAACTTCATTGGCAGTACCATCGAGCCCATCGGTGGCTTTACCTCAGCCGAGGACAAACTGCCGCTGTCGATGACCCTCAATGGCGTTCCCAAGAAGGTGCTGCAGGGTACCGCACTCGAAGATGCCTTCGCCAACGTGACCGCTACCGTCGAGTACGAGCAGGCTGTTTCGAAGGTGATTCCCTTCAATGAACTGTCCTTCCAGGTGATTCCCGACCTGGTTAACCTCGGCAAGAAGACCCTCGTGGCCGCTTACGCCAAGACCTTCAAGGGCGAGGCTGCCGATCCCGTCATCGGCTCGGCTGAATTCGAGGTGGTTGACAAACTCTACACCAGCATCGGCGCTACCGACAACTCGACGCCGTTCTGGGGCGCTCACTCTGAGAACATCAAGGTGGCTCCGGGCGAGACCTTCATGACAAGGTTCACCAACTACACCAGTGGCCAGAACAACTGGAACAACTTCTGCGTGGTGCTCTGCAAGGCAGACAACTCAGAGTATGCCGTGGTCCGTGCCGACAACTACGGTTGGGGTGTCGGCTACGACGGCAATCCGAACCTCGTGCTCTCTGGTGGCCAGAACGACTGGGGCGCATGGCTCGCAGCCATGGACGGCGCCAAGGTGACGACCGCCGTGACGAACAATGGCGACGGTACGGCTGATGTGCAGGCTGTGATGGAGGGTAATGACGGTGCCGTCTATCTACAGGAGTACAAGGGCATTGCCATCGACAATCCTGACGACTTCTACTTCCGCTTCACGGTGGATGGCAGCCATATCGAGTTCGACGATGTCATCGGTGCCGAGGATAACTCCACAGCCTTCTGGGGCGCTCACTCCATCGACATGGAGGTGCCCGTAGGTAGGACGGTTTCCACACGCATCAGGAACTTCACCAACCTCCAGAACAACTGGAACAACTTCTGTGTAGTTCTGACCAGCAACGGTAAAGATGAATACGCTGTGGTCCGTGCCGACAACTACGGTTGGGGCGCCAGTTATGAAGGCAATCCGAACCTCGTGCTCTCCGGCGGTCAGAGTGACTGGGGCGCTTGGCTCCAGGCCATGGACGACGCTCTGGTGACCGTGTCTGTCACTAACAACGGCGGTTCTGCCGATGTAAAGATGATCATGCTCGGCAACGACGGCGTCACCTACAATCAGCACTACCTCGGCATCAGTCCTATCAAGGACGAACTCTACTTCCGCTTCACGGTCGATGGCAGTCACTTGATCTTTGAGTAATTTCGAATGAAGAAGTATATTTATATACTGTTGTCTGCATTGGTTCCCATGGGTGCTATGGCCTACACGCTGAATCGTGTCAGCGTGCACGACCCCAGCATCGTGTGGGAGCCAGTGTCCCAGACATACTATATCTTCGGTTCTCACCGGGCTGCCGCCAAGACCACCGACATGATGAACTGGACGGCGCTGTCTGCACCTTTCGCACCCGTGACCGGCAATACCGCCTACAACTGGTCGGCGGCCTACGGCAACTATAGCGTCGATGGTAACATGTGGGCGCCCGATGTCGTCTGGAACAAGGTGATGCAGAAATGGTGCATGTACCTCAGCATCAACGGTCCCAAATGGAACTCCAGCATCGTCCTGATGACATCCGACAATATCGAGGGTCCCTACCAGTATCAGGCACCCGTCGTGTTCTCGGGCTTCAATGTGGAGGCGAAGGACGGCGTGAGTTACAAGAAGACCGACCTCGAGAAGGTCATCGGCGAACAGGCCACGCTGCCGGAGCGTTACAACGTCGGAGGCAAGTGGGGCGACCGCTGGCCGCATTGCATCGACCCGTGTGTGTTTTACGACGAGGAAGGCCAGTTGTGGATGTCGTACGGCTCGTGGAGCGGCGGCATCTGGATGCTCGAACTCGACGAGAACACCGGTCTGCGCGACTACGGGGTGAAGTACGAGGAGAAGGGTAGTGGCAACGGCGTCACCAGCGACCCCTATTTCGGCAAGAAGATTGCCGGCGGGTTCTATGTGTCGGGCGAGGCCAGTTACATCGAGTACATCGGCGGCTATTACTATCTCTTCGTCACCTACGGCGGACTGGCTGCCGGCGGTAATCCCAAGGACTACAACAACGGCGGCTATCAGATGCGCGTGTTCCGCTCGGAGGCGCCCGACGGGCCTTATACCGACTCACAGAACAAGGACGCCATCTTCACCTCCTATCTGCTGAACTTCGGTCCGAAGGAGAACGACAACAACCGCGGTATCAACATCTTCGGCGCCTACACCTCGTGGGGCAATCAGGCCAAGGGCAACCTCGGCGAGCGCTCGCAGGGACATAACTCCATCATCGCAGCCGAAGACGGGCGCACCTATCTGGTCTATCACACCCGTTTCCAGAACTGGGGCGAGAGCCATCAGGTACGCGTCCATCAGGTATTCCAGAGCAAGAACGGCTGGCTGGTCGTCGCGCCCTTCGAATACACCGGCGAACAGGTGAAGAGTGCCGACATCGCCACCACGCAGCAGATTGCTACCGACAGGATTCCCGGCAAGTACAAACTGCTGATCCATAACTACAAACTGGATCACACCAAGAAGGAAGCCGCCCAGCCTGTCGATATCGAACTCAAGGACGACAAGACCGTCACGGGCACCGTCACCGGCACCTGGAGCATTCAAGAAGGCACCTCGTATGTCACCCTCAAACTCGCCGGCACCTACTATCACGGCGTGATGGTGGAGCAGACCCTGGAGCCGACTGATACGAAGACCGTGGCCTTCACGGCTATTGCTGCCACGACGGGCGTCACCGCCTGGGGCTACCAGACCGAGGCATCCTCTGCAGGCATCGCCGACATCACTATCGACGACGATCCGTCAACCGGCGCCACCTACGACCTGCGCGGCCGTCGCGTTGACCAACCACAACGAAAAGGAATCTATATCCGAAACGGTAAAAAATACATAGTTAGATAATTATATGAGGAAATCAGCAATTTCCGTGATGCTGTTAGCCTTGGGCACCACTCTGACGGTGCAGGGGCAACAGCATCCCAAGAGGGCTTTGCCCTTCACCACAGAGACACCCATGGTCCACGACCCCGTGATGGCCAAGGAAGGAGATACCTATTACATCTTCGCCACAGGCATGGGCATCCAGAAGATGACATCCACCGACCGCCAGAATTGGACGGTTCACCCCGAGCCGGCGATGACAGTCATTCCGAAGTGGACCCACGACTCCGTGCCGGGATTCACCCACCACGTCTGGGCACCCGACGTCATCCAGTGGCACGGTCGCTGGTGGCTCGCCTACAGTTGTTCCACCTTCGGGCGCAACGGCTCTACCATCGGTCTGCTCTCCACCCGTTCCCTGGCCTCCTCACTCTGGGACGATGAGGGCTGTATCGTGACCTCCCGCGAGAAGCGCGACAACTGGAACGCCATCGACCCCAACTTCGTCATCGACGACAACGACCAGCCCTGGCTCGTGTGGGGCTCGTTCTGGGACGGTATCCAGATCGCTCGCCTCGACACCACGATGCACATCGCCAAGGGCGAAAAGCCCCGCACCGTGGCGCGCCGCTACAACCTGAACAACAAAGATGCCAAGAACGCCCTGCCCATCAATCCCAATCCGCCGAAGAACCCCACCTCCGACTTCGCCGGCCCCAACGCCATCGAGGCTCCTTTTATCCTCAAGCACGACGGCTGGTACTACCTCTTCGTGTCGTGGGACTACTGCTGCCAGGGAGCGAAGAGCAACTACCGCGTGGCCGTCGGTCGCAGCAAGACCGTCGATGGTCCCTATCTCGACAGCAAGGGCATCGACATGCGCTATGGCGGCGGCAACCTCTTCCTTGAGGGCGACAAGAAGGAATACGAGGCCGCAGGTCACTGTGCCGCCTACCATATCGACGGACAGGACATCTTCATCTGCCACGGCTACAGCGTCGCCCAGAATGGCGCCTCCATCCTCATCCAGCGCCCCATCCGCTGGACCCCCGACGGCTGGCCCGAACTCTGACCACTCAGTAAATACTCTCTTCATAGAAAGAGGACTGGCACCCACCTCAACGTGTAGTGTCAGTCCTCTCGTCATGTTCAGAGGGTAGGGGACTATCTTTTCACCTTTAATTGGCGTCGCCCTCGCCGTTGTCAGGGTTTCCGCCGCCGCCATTGTCACCGCCGCCGTTGTCACCGCCTCCGCCGGGCGTGATAGTGCCAGTACCGCTACCGGAACCACCCTGGCTGGAGCCGCCGCCGTTCTCTGAGCCACCCTCGCTGGAGCCGCCTTGGCTGCTGCCGCCGTTCTGACTGTTCCCGCCCTTGGCGGCTGCAATCTCAGCCTTGGTCTTGTCGGTCCAGGCGAACTTCACGTCCTTCTTCAACTCCTCGCGGGTAAAGTCACCCGTGCTCTGAGCCAGCAGTTTCACGACCTTCACGGCAGGACCGGTCTTGGCACCCTCCTGCAGCGTACCGATGGTGGCAGTCACGGTCTTGTCAGTGGCAGGATCGTAGAGCACATCCAGGGCGTTACCCTCGACGGTGGCCTTGAAGATGGCCAGGTTCTTGATCTTCACCGTGTTGCCGCTGAGCACCTTCTCTCGGACGCACTTCACGAAATCGATGAGGATACCGGTGATGAGGCCCTCCGAGAACGCCGTGTTGTGCTCCGCCATGTGGTGTGCCATGTCCTCGATGTCAAGGCTCTCTTTGTAATCGACGCGGGCGTAGGTTTTTCCCGCCAACTCGGACTCCGAAGACTCCGAAACTTTTGATAGATACAATTCTAACATCTCTGTAAATGTTTTTTGTGGTATTATATTACTAAGTGGACCATCTACATCGGGTGGCCCTTCCCGCTTTTTGTATTGTGTTTTAAATACAACGCAAAGATACAAAAAATATCTGAAACTACCAAATTTTGTGCCAGCGAATTCAGTTAAATTTATTTAAACTGATGAGTGCAGCCAAAATTCAGCAAAGCTAAATATTTTCGCAATTATTTTTGCAAATTATTTAATTCTTTTCTTTAGATTTTCAGGCGCTTGAAGCGTGTCCCAAATATCTACGATATGGATGATGTCAGAAGTCTTTGCATAGTAATAGATCAGTTTGAATCTCTTCATGATATGACTACTACGATAGTGCCGTTTTCGGTCTGCCAACAAAGCCTCAGGTGTATAGGATTCCGGGAACAATTCTACTTGATGTTCAATCCTCATCCTTTCCTGCTGCCATTTCTTGGCAGTGGATAACCCGAATTTGATATAGGCTTCCTCAACACGTCCGAAGAAAATGCGTTCTGCCTTCTTCGTCCATTTTATCGTAGCCATGGAAACTGCTGGTATAGACGTGTTGTCATTTCTTCGGAAGATACCCAATCACTCCAGTCACCCTTCTCAGCCTTCTCGATGAAGACCTCTGCCTCGTCTATACGGGCATTCAGTTCTTCCATCGTGTATGGGCCGATGCCGGGATCATAGTCATCCGACATGATCGGGTCGTCATCTACGACAGCACCTTCGTAGCCACTGCCAGTAGCCTTATATTCTACTACAGGCTCGTTGACTTTGCCTACGTTTTCCTCTTCGTCGAATGTTGGATATTCCTTTTCTTCCATAACACATGTTGTTTTGTTGCCGCAAAGATACGAAGAATTCTCTGAACCGCCAAGCATTTCCAGGAAAAAATCATGAAACCACGAATAACCCTAGGTTATTTCGCAATAACCCAAGGTTATTATGCAATACTGGCAGGTTATTTGGAAGCCAGGCACCTTTTCTGCCCCACGTTCTGCTGCCCCTGAACCCAAATCTTTCGTTACAAAGAAAGATTGCAGTACCGTTGACAATTGACAGATGACAGTTAAAAAACAACGCCCCTCCAATACTTAATACCCCCTATTAATAGTGTTAATTTTATATAATATTAATATATATATAAATAAAATAATAAATAATAGTATAGAATATCTATCTCTTTTATATCCCCCCGAGGGCGTTATTCTAAAACTGTCATTCGTCATCCGTCATTGTTATGAAAAAAAGTACGCACGAATTTGGTGGTTTTGGTGTTTTTTTGTATCTTTGTCCCCAGATAATTTGAAGGCATTATGAACAGACGGAAAGCAATTGGGTTTCTAACCTTCCTGTGCATAGCGACTGTGGCTATGTGCTTTATGGCGTGTTCGAAAGACGACAATCCTACGGGTCCTCAAGCGTACAAGGGCGTGCCGCTGCTCATCGTGGATACCGATATCGGTTCTTCTACCGACGACCTCTTTGCTTTGGAGATGGCCTATCACTATGCCAGTCAGGGCAAGTGCAAGTTGCTGGGTGTCGTGGTGGATCGTGAGGGTGAGGATTGTGCCGCCTGCACGGACGTAATGAACACCTATTTCGGCTATGGCAACGTGCCCATTGCACTGGTACGCAACGGCATCGCCAACCCCAAAGTTTTTATTGATTATAAAGCACTTCCGGGGTACAAGAAGCCCGATGGCACCCTCATGTTCCGGAGTAGCGTCGCCGACTACTCGTCGCTGCCGGACGGCTGGCAACTCTACCGCCGGTTGCTTGCCGCACAGCCCGACAAGAGCGTGAGCATCTGCTCCATCGGTTTCGTCATCTGCCTGGCACAATTGCTGGAGTCGGGTGCCGATGAGTATTCCCCGCTCTCGGGAATAGAACTGGTGCGCCAGAAAGTGAAGTGCCTGTACTTGCAGGGGACCAGATTCAAAGAGCAGAAAGTGAGTTACAACCTCTTCCAGTGTATTAACTTCGCCGAGACCTTCTTCCGCCTATGGCCGTCGGATGTCGATATCATCTTCTCGCCTGGTGATGTGGGTGACAATATTGAATACGTGCCCGAGCAGGTCATCGCCGACATAGATTGGACAGACTATCACCCCATCAAGCAGGTTTATATGACGTGCAACTGCAACACGGGGCAAAAGATGTGGGACCCGCTGACTGTCATCAACGCTGTGGAAGGCAATAGTCTCTTCAGCCTGTCGGGGCGCGGTACCGTGACCATCACTTCGGAGGGCATCACCCTGTTTACCGCCTCGCCTACCGGCAACTCCCGCTACCAACTCGATGGCGACGACTTATGGGACGCTGCCATGCTGGAGAAATTGCGGAATGTGACCAAAATCCATTAGCGGACGGTGGTGAAGGGGTCGTTGAGGGCGAATTTTAACTGCGTTGACTAAACGTATATAACTTTTAAAATAATTAATAAAAACAATTATGAAAAAGATTATGAACTGGGTGCTCGCCGCCACCCGACCATTGGTACTCACCATGGTCTTATGCGGCGCAACAGCGTTCACAGCTTGTACGAACGAAGATAATCCCGTGACCCCTACGGATGATAACCTTGCCGATAAGATTATCGGTTCATGGATTCATACCGCCACGGACGGGGCATTAACGCCTACCAACAGAAAGTCCATACATACCTTCGTGAAGACAGACTCTGGGCTAAAGATGTATAACACCATAGCGGTAACTGGAGACAATGACCCGTGGTGGGTATATCAGCAGGAGATGGATGTCACCATTGAGGGAAACCATATTACTATGAAGACTACGTATGATGACGGAAAAAAGGTGGTAACGGAATTGGACGTCACTACGATAAGCGCAACAGGGATGGAATATCAGACCGTTACACACATTATCCAGCCTGACGGTCAGCAAATCGACATCGATAGTCGCAGGGAAGTGTTCACCCGAGTAACCAGAGACTATTCCAACGACGTGCTGGGCACTTGGGAAGGTAGCATACAGCAAGGACAGTCGGTGTATGATGACAACCTGACGCACCGCTGGGAGTTCAAGGCTGATGGGACTTATGTTTACTACTGTTGCGATGAAGGGCAGTGGCAGGTGAGCGCAGACACAAAAAACGAATACTTCGTGGACGGCACTCTCATTTCCTGACTTCGTCGATGCGTCACCCTAATCGCCAAGCAGCCCTTTCAGGTTGAAGAGTGGTTTGATGGTCATCTGCTCTTCTGTGAGGAAAAGTGTT
>CAJODF010000035.1 GCA_905233555.1 uncultured Prevotella sp.
CGACTTGCGCTGACTGCCAGCACCCGCCTTCAGCTTCTCATGCTTCTTGTCCTCTGGAATCTCTGTCGTAAAAAAGCCCTCGTCCAGCTCTATGCAGCCCCGCAGCGTGTACTTGTCGTCACGCTTACCCATCACCGAGCGCAGCTTGTGCAGCAGTTCCCATACGGGCTGATAACGGTTGTGCCCCAACTGCCGCTGCAACTCAGCCGCCGAAATGCTTTTCTTCGTAGCCGTCAGCAGGTGCATGGCAATGAACCAGTACATGAACGGCAATTTCGAGCCGTGCATCACCGTGCCGCTTCTGAGCGTAGTCCTGTGCCGGCAATGCTTACATTGGTATTGCTGCTTGCTCTCCAGCCAAACCACATCGTGCGAGCCGCAATGCTGGCACGTTACGCCCTCCTTGTCTCGCCATTCCCTGAACCGCCGCCGACAGGCCGCTTCGTCAGGAAAATACTTGTTAAACTCGTAAATCTTCATGTTACTTTCTATTTTATAAATGCGCTACAAAGGTAATCATTTTGATTGTAACTACCAAATATTTTCTCAATTATTTTTAGTTTACTGGCAAAAAAAATCGAGTAACCCATCAGGCTACCCGAAAATTTGGTGGTACGATTGCGGATAATCATTAATAAGACGACTATTGGGGCAACATTAATTGCGAACAACTCATATTCTGACTTTGCTTTATTACAGTTGCAACAAGATCCAATAAATGTATTAGGATATATTCCATATTATTTAGGATGGGATGTTTCAGGAAGTCCTGGAACAGGCGGTGTTTGCATCCATCACCCAAATTATGACGTTAAGAAAATATCCACTTATAGTGGTACTCCTCAAACAATTACTTATAATTCATCCAATGTGTATTGGGGGGTTCAGTGGGTTCAGACGTTAAACGGGCATGGTATCACGGAACATTGTTCCTCAGGCGCTCCTTTGATTAATAATAGTCATAAAGTCATAGGCCAATTAACAGGAACTACTGGTTCATTGGATTGTTCTAATTTGACAGGGGGAATGAGTGGCTTTGGAAAATTAAGCACCTCTTGGACAGGAAACGGCAATAGCGATAACAGGAGACGTCTGGATTATTGGCTGAATCCCAGTGGCACAAATATTCAAACCATAGGTGGTATTTACCCATATAGTGTATCTGGTCCATCAATACCATGCGATAATAGTGTTTACTCAATTAATAATCTGCCAACAGGTTTTACTGTGACCTGGAGTTGGCAGAATCCGTATGGATTAGTGTTGAATTCTGGAGAATCAAATGAATCTGGTGACCTGAGATTCCCAGATGATCCCCCATCGTTATACCCTGTACTTCAGCAGAATACGCCAGCAATGAATGAGTGTACACTAAATAAGAATGGAAATAACTATATCAAGAACACCATCGTGGCTACCATCAAGAGATATGGCACGCCCGTCTGTACATTGACCAAGCCCGTTGATACGGGACAGAACTTTTCAGGTAACTATGCTCAGGCTGCCCATCAATATACGAACTGGTATTATCCAGGTGTTTCTGGAGGTTATTTGGGAAGTGGGCATACAATCTATTTGTATCGGGGCAGCACCATCACGCTCACATCCAGCGACTTTGTGGGAGCCACACTATCTTATTCGGGAACGAATCCTATTGGCTGGACACATAGCGGCAATACCGTTACTTTCCAATTCTCTTTTACGGATATCAATGATCCCAACTCTCCACGGTACACCCAGAATCCGGCATCTCTGACCATCACGGGTACTTATCCCAATAGTTGCGAATGTTTCCAGTTCACCGTGATAGGACAGATCCCTCAGAATTATGCGCTGATGTCGGGTGACTCTCCTGATATGAATCTGAACATTTCTTGCTTATCAGATCAAACCTACAGTATCTCCTGTGGAGCCATTGATAACTGGGAACTGAGTGTGATAGACTCTGCCACCGGCGAGACGACACACAGAAGCCATGTAGATGGAACCGAAAAAACGCTCAACACCTCGGGATGGAAGTCTGGTATTTACATCATAAAGGCCACCGCTGGCAAGGAGGTCCTGACAGAAAAGATACAGGTGAAATAGATGAAATCGGAAAAGAGGGTGTGCCCCCATGACACATCCTCCTTTCGGGATCGTTTTGGTTTATTCCGTGCATCAGAGAGAATTATAAAGATTTTATTTATTAATATTATAATTGTAAAGTCAGAGATTGCAAAATCGGTGTCTTTTCATTGCAAAAGACCAAACAGTGTTAAATGTGACGTTTAAAAATGGAATTTTCTACTTGTAAAGAGCGAAAAAAGGTTCGTGATTTTGTATATTTGCGAAGTGAAATTAGGTTCATTATGGAAAAGACAAAAGAAATGTCTAAAGTTAATGCTATGCGTTATGTGTTAAAACATCCGCGTGGCAGTATTAGTCAACTCCGAGATGCAATTGGTAAAGATCGTGTTTTGGAATTTGAATATTTGGGTTATATAAGAAATGGTATATCCCAAACGGATGTGACGTACCATCGTACATCATCCGTGCAGATTGACTATGAAACCTTTTATAAGAAGCCTAGTTTCTGGAACGCCATTCCAAGTATTATTTTTGGAAGTTTGGCTAAATTATTTGCGTGATGCCTGTTTATGTGCTGTGGATTCCTTGTTTACAAAGGAATCTTAGAATTACGAGGAATAAAATTGAGAGAATCAACATCTCCGACGAGGGAGAGTTCCTTGTTAATGCCAGTTTGAATTCAATTTCTTTTGAGGTGAAATTATCCTATATGTGGGAAGGTGTGGCGCAGGAAATGCTTTTTACGCCATTCCAAAAGCCATCGTCTTGTCTTCTTTACTATCAGATAACAAAACAGACTGAGACAACATCAAAGTTAGCCAAGACGCTAGAAACAGAATTCCATCAAGGTTTGTATCATCTGTTTAAGGGTTTCTTTCATGATCATGCTTTTCATCCAGCAGACGAGGACTCTATTATACATGCCCGATTCTTTAAGACAATAGATGATTATTTTAAAGAGAGTGTGAGCGATGCCGACTACTATGTTGAGGAGTATATCAAGAAGTTCGATGTGTTAAACAGGAACGTCAATGACCATATGTCAGAGATGAGAAATCGGTTGGCAACTCCTTGGAATAAAATTCGTTATTACCTGAGTACGTATCGTTCTTTTAAGCGTCTTATTGAGATCTTCTGTAGGTATGAGGGCGAGTTCCTTTACTATAAAAGTTTGAGAAATAGTGTTCAAGAGCAACTTACAAATCCCAAGAGCGTTGATGAAAGGATGAGAGCCATTGATGGCGAAATTCGTATCAAGCAGCAATTGGTTGAAAGCGAGTTCAGTTACAACTCGGCAGTGATTGGCACTAATGTTTCAACGATAGGAACACTGATCGGTGTCATTGGAATTGTTCTTTCCATATTAGTGACATGCTCAGACAAAAGTGGCAGGAAACTTGATAATATGAATGAGCGGCTTGGCCAGATGGATAAAGAGGTGCTTCATACAGTCAAGAAGGTGTCTGCTATAGAAAAGACTTTAAATGAAACAGAGCAGAGCGTTTTGGATATAGATAGTCGTATTGATTCTATTGATAGTAATATAAAAAAGGTTCGGTTCGAGAATGTAAAGACACAGAAGAAATCGGGTGTCAATAATAATCGGTAAGGTGAGTGTGCATTGAGGCTAATCCTATTGGGAAGCCCATACACAATATTAATGTATATCAAAAGAATAAAACAATAACAATGGAGAACAAATATGAATGGCTAGATAAGAAAACTCCTCGATCCATAGATCAGTTAAGATTATGGAATGAGAATCCACGTCTTAATCCAGAGGAGAAACATATAACATTAGCAGATTTTACTGAAGATTTGATTGCTGAGGATAAAGATAAAAAATATTTTAGTGATTGTTGCTCCTTCTTTTGATGATGCAGAATGGTATATTTGCCAAAGAAACAGTATGTCAACGATGCAACAGAAGTGGTCGAGGATTCAGCAATTAAGATGGGTAGAGGCTGATAATATGACGTTATTATCTTCAAAATCGTCTATGCCACAAGGCGAAATTGAAGCAGCTATTCGTAATCTACGCTTAATAGATTTGATAAAGGCTCCAGAAGTTAAGGATATTCTTTCAGAGCAGCAATTTAAGGATGCAACATCATACCAGTTCCCTATTACTATTCTTGAACGCTTTTTTTCTAATACCATAGTAAAGAAACAATGGGGAGTAGATTATGAAGGACTGGAAGTTAAGTTAAAAAATCGAAGAGATTTTCTTGTCGCTTATGCAGAATTAATCAAAAATATTGTTAGTGATAATCCTGATATTCAAATTGATACCCGAACAATTACCACAAATTTGAAAGATATCTTAGAGAAACTTCCTAAAGTGGACACAAATGTTGCTGACCCTTATATTGTGAGCAACAAACAAGAAGGAACTACAAATGAAAATGGTAATCAAGCAGAATCTGACGAAGAGCAAAAAGGAAAAGAGAAGAATGTATTAAAAGGAGACCCCAATCGCTCAAAATTAATTCTTCCAATTTATGAAATCCATACATCAGATTACAGACTTCAAGGGATTTTCAATGAGCTTAAATGCTTATCTGTAAGTAGGTATAAAAATGCTGTTGCTGCATCTATCAGAATCTTCTTAGATTTAGCAGTCTTGAATTGGTTGCAATCAGAAGATTTAGTAGGTGAATTGCAAGCACAAAAATGTAAAAATATAAGAGAAATAACCTTGCACCATCGTTTGGATTTTGTTGCAGAAAAATTGAAAGCCAAAAAGCCGAAAGCGAACTCGATAATTGTAAAACTTACTAATGACGCAAATGAGTTCAGTTTAGATGTGCTGAATGGTTATCAGCACAGTAAGGAAACGGTTTATTTGGATAAGCAATTTCTTAATCGTTTTTGGGATTTCCTTTTCCCATTGTTCGAGATTTTGTTAGATATAAAAGATAATAGTAATCAAGATGTATAGTAGTCCATTACGATATCCAGGAGGTAAGGCATTGATGACCAGTTTTCTGGTTGAATTGTTTCAAACTAATGGTATGCAACACATCACCTATGCAGAACCATATGCCGGAGGTGCAGGTGCCGCAATAAATCTACTAATACAAGGGGCTGTAGATAACATTATAATCAATGATGCAAATATTGGTATTTATTCTTTTTGGAATTATTTATTGAACGATTCTGAACGTTTTCTTCAAGTTATAAAAGATATTCCTGTAACCATAGACGAATGGCATCGACAGAGAAGAATATTGAAGGAGTCAAATGAACCCTCTTTTGAATTAGGTGTCGCAACATTTTTCCTGTCGAGAACTAATCGATCTGGTGTAATAACAGGGGGGGCTATAGGTGGCGCTTCTGAAGAGAAACAGAGAACGGCAACCTACAAAATAGATTGTCGTTTTAATAAGGTATATTTAACAAACCGTTTACAGGATATTATTGCGCATAGAGAGCATATAATGGTCAGCAATTTGGATGCCTTGGATTTCTTGCATGGATTGAATGATGACGTTTTTGTGTATCTAGATCCTCCTTATTATGAGAAAGGAAAGTGCTTATATATGAATCATTATACAGATGAAGATCATCGTAAATTAGCAGAATTTCTCCATAATACTGCACATTTTAGCTGGATTCTTTCATATGATGATGTTCCACAGATTAGGGAATTGTATTCATCACTAGAATTATATCGCTTTCCTTTAAAATATACGGTAGAAACAAAGCGCATTGGGTATGAGTTACTTACTCATTCACAGAATATTATGTTTCCAGAAAAACTTCTAATAAAAAGGCCCCAAAGTGGGATTATTAACATTGAGAGGTTATAAAGAATGCTGTTATATCGATTTTATATTGGCGCAATCTCGCAAAAAAGTTGAGATTGCGCCAAGTTATAGTTTATTTTGATATTTCCCATATCTCCAAACTTTTTGTTCAAAAAATGCTCTTTGTTCACAAATTTTGAACGCAAGCAATTTATTTCAAGTCAAATTACTCGTCAAGTTGGGCGACGGTCTGGAGGATATTGGGAATATCGATACCAAGTTTATCCAGCATGGTGGTGAGTGGGATGGCCTCATCGCTGACTTGGGGCATGCTCACCATCACGGTGGGATAACAGCGGCCGGTGGCGGCATCTTTGACGATGCCCATGAACAGATCGCCAAGAGGCGCTGTCTGGACCAGAAGCGATAACTTCAGGTTTTCATTGAAATCGGCTACTAACTGCTGGCATTCCTCCTCGGTGGTGCCTTCTTCCATACACTTGGCTATCTTGATGCCGTTGACTACAAGATAGTTGACATTACTGGAATAACCGCTGAAGACGAAGAGTCCGTCCATAGCGGAAACGGTGAAGTCGGCCTCGACGGTGACATCATGCTTGATTAACTTGATGATGTCGGCATCGTCGGTCAGCGTAGTGTTCATCACCAGAAGCGGCGACTCGTCGGCGCTCTTGCCATAGGTGAGCACCACACTCCGTTCATGGGTATGCAACTGCCTGTAATCGAGGGTAACCACGTAATCGTGATAGAGCAGTTCGCCCGTGAAACTATTGCCACGGATGAGCAACGGCAACCAGACGGGACGGTTTTTCTCGGTATTGGAGATCAGACGCAATACCAACTCGTCGCCCTTGTAGATATGGAACTGGCTGGCACCAGTGACATAGAAATTCCAACGATAGATGGAGATGTCTTTTTCCATCTCCGCCGATATGTGATATTGCTCGCCGTTGCGGGCCGTATAGGTGACTTCGCCCCTACCATCAGCCTTGAGACCGAACCACGATGAACTGCTCTCACCATTATCCTTGAGGATGACCGACAGGTCATAGGCCAGTTCGAGGGCACTATTGAAAGCATCGTAGGAGAAGCGGCGGCCCAAGGTGATGCCCTTTCCCTCATCACCTTTGAGCAGGGTGAGAAGCGTGGAGAGTTTTACGTCGAATTCCGAGGCCTCGCCGTCAGCCCTCGTCTTGTTGACGACGGTCTCTGCCAGCGGGTCCAGTTCCTTGAAATCAAGGCCCTCCAGATTCTCATTCAGTTTGTTTGCGGCTGCATCCAACGGACTGAGAACTGCTATCTTCTCACTCTCAGAATTATCACTGTCGTCTGAACTGCATGCGCTGAACATGAGCGCACTCAGTCCGGCCATTATGGCAAAAAAGCGTATTTGTTTCATAAGCCCCAAAGACTATAATTGACATCATATCCAGCCAACAGGAACCAGTTGACCAGTTGCTGTTCGTAGTAACGAAGGAGATAGAGAGGTGCCTCGACGGTTTCTTCGAGCGTGGTCTCAGACGCATATTCGCGCGAGCCAACACCCGTCTTCAGATAGAGGAAGGCCATGACGAGGTCGGCCTGAGTGATACCAGAGTCATCACACATCTCTTCGAGGTCCTTGGAAGTCAGGTCAACCTTTGCCAGAACTTCATCGATATTGGGTATAAAGTCGAAGACACTTGTCCTACGTCTGGCAAAGCCGCCGTCGTTGACCACCTTCTTCAAATCGATACCCCAACTCTCAAGCGTCTTGATGACCTTCATAAGGTTCATATCGCCCACAATGTCGTGGTAGTAACGGTTCTGCTCGCCCTCATAATAGAGCACAGGCCAGAACTGGATGGCTGCCACAGTCTGTATCAACCAGACAATGGCGGAGAAGGTGTGATCAAGTTTGAACACCATCGTGTTGGTCTGCAGGTTGGTCTTGCCAGGCACGATACTTGGTGTGAAGCCCTTCTCCTTCATCCAGGGAATAATGGCGCGCACGCACTGGATGGGCACATAGTTGTCGTGGCGGCTGTGCTCGATGAAGTATTTCTGTGTCGAGTCGGGCTCCCAGCCATTCATCAGGTTGATTTTCTCAAACTGAGCCATCAGAGCCTTGGCCTGTGGCGTCTCGAGATCCATATAGGCAGGCTGCAAAAGGTTGTGGAGCGAGTCTCGGATGGTGACACCATAATCACCTAACGTACTCTTTTCCTTGGTCTTGATAAACTCTTCTACACCTGATGCCAAAGGTTCCTTGAACAGGTCTTTCCAAGCAATGTCCATGTGACAGTTCACTACAGTCGAGATGAGCATCATAACGACATCCTTGCAGTCCTCACACCAATCTTTCTGCATATATTCCCTATAGGCAATGGCATAGTCGGTAGGTCCGCCGCCGGCAAAGGTCTTGGTGAAGGTGACGCCCTTGTCCTTGTATTCCATGTCGCGCAACCGGGCCACATAGAGAGCCTCGGAACCGCCCTGCGAGAATCCGAGGTTGAAGAGGTACTTACCTTGGGGAAGTTGCTCGTCGATAAGTATCTGACGGGCTGCCAAGAGACCGTCGAGCGAATTGCGGGCGTTCACGTCTCCACTATGGTAAAACATCGGATACTGGCTCGAGGAACCATAGCCGATGAAATCGCTCATCACAAGGATATAGTTGGGTTTCAGCGGGTTGGCTATCAGACCATTGATGAGTTCCTGATGACCCGTCGAGGGACAGTCGTCAGGCGAACCCAAGGTGGCGCGGTTGAAGAGCATGATGCCGTCGCAGGGGGTGCCGTCGATGATGTTCGATGGAATCATCATCACACCGCTGATGGTGGCGGGTTTGCCGTCGGCATCCTTCGAGGGATACTCATAGATGATACGGCGCACGGCGCGGGAACTCAACGAGAAGTCTCCCACGCGGGTCTTGACGATCGTGTCACGGTCATAGATAATCTTATAACTAATGTCCTGTGCGGCACAGGTAAGCACTGAGGCTACAAGTGCCAACAATATGATTGTTATCTTCTTCATTGTCATGTCTCCTTTCATCATTATTTCATCACGCGCTTGTCGGCCTTTTCGCCCTGTCGCTCAATATAGATACCAGTCTTGGGCTGGCTCACCTCCTGACCCTTGAGGTCGTAGAAATGTATCCCTTCCCTTCTGTCTTCCTTTGTCATTCTTACATCCTTTACGCCAGTGTCTTTCTCAACGACTTTGAACGTGGCTGCTACAGGGTAGTGGTCGCCCAAGGGCTTGCCCTCTATCTCATAACCCTCTTTGTCGAGTGAAAAGGCTACAGGCTGTATCTTCGCACCCAGAGTGGGATTGATGTAGAGAATCTTGTCGTATGTCTCTTCTCCCTGTTTATTCAGTTCCATCCACACATCGGCCACCGTTCCTCGGCCTGACTCGTTGATGGCATCGATAAACACACTCTTCACATCGTCACGGCTGTAGAGACTATTCATGTCGCCGACGAGGATGATGGGACGCGAGTCGAGGTGCTTCAGCACGTCTTCCCTCAACTGGGTCCACTGGCCCACTCGTGCCTCTTTATCCTTCGCATCGCTCTCATCGGCCACATCCCTACTGTCGCTGGCATCCATGTGCATATTATAGACCACAATGCGGTCGCCACCCCTCAGTGTCACCTCGTAACGACGGAAACCCTTGGTCACCATCTCATCCAGGGCATGACTGAACTTTCCGAAATTCTGCTGCCAGGGCGTACGGGCTGCGGGTGCCACTGTGAGGTCGTTTTTCCAACAGCCCATTAGACCGTCGCATTCGAAACGGTGGTTCTGCAAATGCAGGTAGTCGATGGTATGGCCCACCACATCTACATCGCCCGTCCACTCGTCCATCTTGTAGTCGTCCTCTAGCATCACCGTAAGCACGTCATGGTAATTGAAGTCCTCCTGCAGCATCAGCAGGTCGTACCCCTTCTTCAGCAGATACTTGCCAATGCGAGCCGTCCCGCTATCGCCCGGTCCGTCAGTATTCACCTTCACCATTAATATCTTCTGGGGAAGACCGTCCACGTTGAGCGTGACGATAGAGAACTGCTCTCCAACCTCCTGCCCTGTTGCCGTCAGGTTACCCCATAGGGAAAAGATGGCGGCTAATGCTATTACTACTTTTTTCATCTTACAATAGATTATTTGGGGGCAAAGATACGAAAAAAAAGCAAATAAACAAATATTTCGGTCGTTTTTCACATAAAAAAGCGACCGCTGCGGTGGAACCCTGCAACGGCCGTTTCTTGTTACCCTTAATCTCTTTACTTGTGGAATTCTCTTTTGATTCTTCTGTTTACTTCATTCTCTGATTCTGAATGGTAGCGCCGAAGAGCATCATGTAAGTGTTGTACTGCTCGTCGTTGAGCACGCGGCGCATGTTGCGTACGTCTTTGCGAATTGCCTTCTCATACTGAATCACTTTGTCAAATCCTTTCGCTTGAGCGGCTGTTGCAAGTTCTGTGTTCAGGCTGCTGCTGATGGCCTCTACGGCTTCCATCTGCTCGGCAGTCAACTGCAGTTTGTCTGCCAGTCTGCGTACATCGAAACTCATGTCGTAACGCTCTGCGTTGTTTACTACTGCCTGATTTTCCTCAGTCTCTGCATACCCGAAGGTCATTGTCATTGCGGCTACTACCGTTAAAATAATCTTTTTCATTGTTCTTTTATTTTTTATTTGTTATCCTGTTTCTTGTTTGTTATCCTGACTTTTTCTTTGTCTCTTTGACGAAACAAAAAAGAAAAGGTTTAAAAAACAACGAAAAAAAATTTTTTTTGCTCAGAAAATCGGATTCTCAGATAATTATATTATCTTTGCAACAAAAATATGCGATAACGATGAAAAGAATAACTTTGAGCCTTATCAGTCTGCTGTTTGTCACGGGGTTGGCAATGGCACAGGAGAGTACACCGGTGATCAGCACCAAAAGTGGAAAAGTGAGTGGTATCATCCAGGAGGGAACGATGGCTTATCTCGGTATTCCATATGCAAAGGTGGAGCGTTTTATGCCGCCACTGCCCGTGAAAAAATGGAGTGGCGTGCGCAAATGCGACCACTGGGGCCCGATGACCATGCAGCAACAGAACCGTCCGATGACGGAAGACCAGATGTCAGAGAATTGTTGTGTGTTGAATGTGTGGACTACTGACCTGAAAGCCAAGAAACCCGTGATGTTCTGGTTGCACGGTGGCGGTTTTGACAGCGGCACCTCTGAATGGGATCCTGGTATGTGTCTCGCCAAGAAGGACGTGGTGGTGGTGAGCATCAACCACCGTCTGAATATCCTCGGTTTCCTCGACCTCTCGACCGTATCGAAGAAATATAAGTACTCAGGTAATGTGGGTATGCTCGATGCCGTGCAGGCCTTGGAGTGGGTGCGCGACAATATCGCCAACTTCGGCGGTGACCCTAACAACGTCACCATCTTCGGAGAGTCGGGCGGTGGCGGCAAGGTAGGAACCCTCATGTGTATGCCCAAGGCCAAGGGACTCTTCCATAAGGCTATCATCATGAGCGGCACCATCCTCAACGTGAATACGAAAGCGATGACTGAGGAACTGGGCGAGGCCGTATTAAAAGAATTAGGTATCGACAAGAAGCATATTGCTAAAATAAATAAGGTGTCTTATCAGGATCTCTACGCTGCTGGTCAGCGGGCAATGGCTGCCAGCATCGGTACACGCCGACCAGGCACCCCAATGATGTGGGGCTTCGGACCGACACCCGATGGGGAAGTGCTCCTGCAACAGCCCTTCCAACCTGCCTTCGCCAGCATCAGCGACGATATCCCCCTGATGATTGGTACCACCTTCAATGAGTTGCAGCGTGCTCGCTACAATCAGAATATAACCTTAGAACAGGCATGCACCGAACTGCAGCGTACCTTCGGCGACGAGACCGATGCCTATATCAGTGCCTTCTGCGAGACCTATCCTGACAAGTCACTACGTGATCTGCCTGCCGATCTGCTCTGCATCGACTGGCTGTTCCGTCCGAAGACCATCATCACTGCCGATGCTATCGGTGGCCAGCGCAAGGCCGACACCTATGTCTATATGTACACTGTTGGGGAAAGCGACAACCGAGGCTATAAAGGCTCTGCTCACGGTTCAGAATTAAAATACTGCTTCGACGTGCTGCACCATTATAACAACCAATTATCGCAGTCGTGCATCGACACAAACAAGAAGTGGGCGACAATGATGAGCGATGTCTGGGCTAAGTTCGCCCATGACGGCAATCCCAACTATGCCGGATTACCCGACTGGCATCCATACACCAAGGAGAACGGTGAGTTGGTTGAATTCGGTGGCGACAAACCCACCCTCCGTCACAACCACGACCGCAAACTCGAGGAAATCATCAACCGCCACTGCTTCAAGCAACTTGACGAGTTTAACAAACGACAGAAATGAGTAACGAGACCATCAGACTGAGTAACCTGAGCATCGGGTATCGTGGCAAAAACGGTACACGGGTGGTGGCGGCTGGCATCAGTGCGGCCATCAGGAGCGGGGAACTGACCTGTCTGTTGGGTGCCAACGGTGTTGGTAAATCTACGCTTCTCAGAACACTTGCAGCCTTCCAACCGAAACTCGACGGCGAGGTGCTGATTGAGGGTCAGGAGATTACGACGTTCAATGACAAGGAACTGAGCAGGATGATTGGTGTGGTGCTAACGGAGAAGCCCGATATCAGGAATATGTCTGTACGCGAACTGGTGGCCTTAGGGCGTTCTCCCTATACAGGATTCTGGGGAACCCTGCATGAGGATGACTGGCAGGTCGTAGATGAAGCCATCCGTGCCGTCAAGATAGAGTTGTTGCGTGACCGCATGATCCATACCCTCTCTGACGGAGAGCGACAAAAGGTAATGATCGCCAAGGCCCTAGCACAGCAGACACCCGTCATATACCTTGATGAGCCGACGGCCTTTCTCGACTTCCCCAGTAAGGTGGAGATGATGCAACTATTGCGACAACTGGCACAGACACAACAGAAGACCATCTTCCTCTCAACCCATGACTTCGAACTGGCCCTGCAGGTGGCCGATACCCTCTGGCTGATGGAAAAAGACGAGAGTGGTACCCATCTGAATATCGGTACATCACAGGAACTGGCACAGAGTGGAGTACTTGCCCGCTATGTGG
Source organism: uncultured Prevotella sp. (assembly GCA_905233555.1). GTDB lineage: Bacteria > Bacteroidota > Bacteroidia > Bacteroidales > Bacteroidaceae > Prevotella. The sequence goes on from CAJODF010000035.1 coordinate 12,998, forward strand.
AACGCCCAGGCATCAGCTTCAATCCGACGACACTGACAGTAAAAATACAAAAATAAAGAGATATGACTTACGGACACGGAGATGACATATACCGCTACGGTGATCAGGTCAAAATGAACTTCAGTTCCAACATCTACCAACGGGCAGATCTCACAGAACTGAAGGCGTACCTGGCCACGCGGCTCGATGCGATAGACCACTACCCAGAGCCGGAGCCTCGGGAGTTGGAAGCGCTGATTGCAAAGAAGTTGGAGATTCCCGCCGACATGGTGATGGTGACCAGTGGTGCCAACGAGGCCATCTACCTCATCGCACAACTCTATCACGGTTGGACTTCCGTCATCCCCCAGCCTACCTATACAGAGTATGCTGATGCCTGTCGGATGTTCGGACATGCCATTACCTACGAGCGTACCGACGAACTCAATGTGTTACCTGAAGACCGTCTCTACTGGATGTGTAATCCCGACAATCCGACAGGTAATGTCCTGCTGAAATCGCTCATCACCTATATCATCCGCAAACATCCACGCTTCCTCCATATCATTGACCAAAGTTATGCCGATTATACCCTTCAGCCGACGCTCCAGCCGAAGGAGATGCTTGACTGTTACAATCTGATGATGATCCATTCGCTCTCGAAGAAATACTGTATCCCGGGCCTGAGACTTGGCTATCTAACGGCTTCACCTATTATTATAGAACGCCTGCGCGACATCCGTCAACCTTGGACGGTGAATGCCCTGGCCATCGAAGCAGGAAAATGGCTGGTAGAAAATGACCCGAAGGTACTACCCGACCTGACGGAATATCTGGACGAGGCCCAACGGCTCAAACAGGAACTGTCGGAGATAGAGGGACTGATGGTCATGGATACACAGACCCACTACATGCTGGTGAATATCGACTGGGCCACTAGTCTGGAACTGAAAAACTGGCTCATTGAAAAGCACGGTATCTTGATCCGTGATGCCTCTAACTTCTATAGTCTTGACGATCATTGTTTCCGTGTGACAACCCAGACACCAGAGGAAAATGATGCACTGATCAGTGCCATCAAGGAATACCACAAAGAAAAGCAATAGGTCTTATTTCCTACCTTTGGCAATAACGTAAATGATGACTGGTGCACCCATGATAGGTGTGACAGCATTCAGGGGAATGACACCATTCTCGCCGGGCAGGAAACAGATGATGTTACAGACAAGAGCCACGACCGCCCCACAGAGAATCGTGGCGGGCAGGAGCACACGATGATTGTCTGTCGTCAGCAGCAGACGGGCGATATGGGGTACGGCCAATCCAATGAAGGCCACAGGACCACAAAAGGCCGTGGTGATAGCAGTCAGAATGCCCGTCACTATCAGCAGCCAGTTGCGGGTACGCAGGATATTGATGCCTAAGTTCTCCGCATAGCGGTCGCCCAGCATCAGGGCATTAAGAGGCTTGATAAGCAGCAATGCCCCGATAAGGCCCAGAATGGTTATGGTTGCAAAGACCGGCATCGTCTTCATCGACACCCCACCGAAGGAACCCATTCCCCAGACCATATACGACTTCACTCCCTCATCTGTCGCGAAGAAATTCAGCAGCGAGATGGCCGAATTGGAGATATAGCCAATCATGATACCGATAATCAGCAACATCACATTGTTCCTGACGATACTGGAGAAAAAGAAGATGACTGCCATGACTGCCATCGCTCCGATAAAGGCTGCAATCAATATAGCCACAAAACCCGAGATGCTGACGGAGCCTGCCGAGATGCTGCCTCCCAAAAGCAACATCACCAAAGCCACACCCAGGCCAGCACCGCTGTTGATACCAAAAATACTAGGACCAGCCAACGGGTTACGGAAAGCCGTCTGCAGCATCAGGCCGCTAACGGCTAATGCCCCTCCACAAAGCATGGCGGTGATGGCCTGCGGCAGTCGGGACTCAAGGACGATAAAACGCCAGGAGGGCTTAGCCGTCTCATCACCCCACAGGATATGAAAGACATCCGCCACTGGAATCCGGATGGATCCCATCACCAGATTGAGTGCAAAGAGAACAACGATCAATATGCCCAATCCGACACAATAAAGTGTACCTTTATTCATTTAGACGTGACAAAATTACTAAATCTTGCAACAAAAAGCGAAATAATTGCCGAAAAAGTTTCATATGCCCCATTTATTTTGTATTTTTGTGGCGGAAAATAATAGTTAAGCCAATGACAATAAAACAATTCCATGCTGTTATGGTAGGATTACTACTCCTGACAGCCACCCCCACAGCAGCCACGAAAGTTATCGGGCTCAAAGTGATTGACAAGGATTACCTCATGGTACATTTCCGTGATGGTGAAGTACATTACAGAGACAACGGCACCGGAACGAGTGCCTACCTCGGCCATTCCTTTGCCGAGGGCGACGATACATTGCTTGTATTTGGTGAACGTCTGAAGGTTAGCGAAGCCCAGAAGACCGGTCTGTGGAAGATCAGCTCTACAGACGACAAGTCCTTTACTGCTGCCCAGCCTATGAACGTCTGGCGGAAGTCGAAGCCAATGAATACCGACAACACCCTAAAGAGCGAACTCGACCACTGGCTCTTCCTCCAGTTGCCGCAATCGATGAAACAGGGTCGCACCTACACCGTCACCATCCCCAAGGGCATTGGCGCCGACAAGGAGACTGTCACCATCTGCTTTGATATCTGGAATGCGCAGTCGGAGGCTGTCCATGTCAACATAATGGGTTATTCACCATCAGAAGCCCTTCATGCCGCAGACCTCTACCAGTGGCTGGGCGATGGTGGACAGCGCGACTACAAGGCTTGGGAGGGCAGGAAAGTCTGGCTCTATCAGGTTAACACGAAGAAAAAACAGAGCGTTGGAACGGTGAAGTTCTGGAAGCAGGCGGCTGAAGCCGACAAGGAAGCAGGCGGTAAAAACCTGGTGGGTACTGATGTATGGAATATCGATTTCAAGGGAGCGACACCCGGCTGCTACCGTCTGGTGGTTGAAGATGTAGGCTGCAGCATGGATTTTGAAATAGGCAACGAGGTCTATTATGAACCCTTCCGCTATTCCGTCAGGGGCTACTACTATATGCGTCTGGGCGAGCCTATCGATCCGACACACGTATGGCCCGTTCCCCGTCAACCGCAATTCATTCCAGAGACTGATCCTAAGGGATTCACCGTTTATAAGACTGACTTCCATCCTTGGAGCCCGGGATGGCGCGAACTGCGCACCGATGTCTGGGACGAGCCCCACTTTAAACCCCTGAAGGCTTCTATCTTCTGGCAGCACCGTCTGCCGGGCAACCCTGTGAACACAGAAGTCAAGGGTGGTCACTCTGATGCCTTCGACTGGGACCGTCATTTGGCTCATGTCAGCAATATCTACGATATGCTCCTGCCCTATATCCTGACTAACGGTCGTCTTGCGGAAGATGCCTTAGGCATCCGTGAGAGCGGTAACGGCATTCCCGACCTTATCGACGAGGCCCGCAACGAAGTAGATTTCTTCCTGAGCATCCGCGACGGTGAAGCCTATTCGCAGGGTGTGACCAATCCCTGTAACGACTGGAGTGTGATGTTCCAGGCCGGCTGTACCACAATGGCTGCCTGGGCCAATGCCGCCAACTGCGCCGTATTGGGTGAGGCTTTCCGTTTGCAGAAGAACGATACGCTGAGACAATACTATACCGATGAGGCTATCAAAGCCTTCCGCTTTGCCTCCAAGCAAGAAAACCAGCAACTTGACGACCTGCAGGACATCGGCAGCATGTCGATGCGAGGCCGTGACTTCCGTCAGTTGGCTGCCGCCTTCCTCTACAACCTCACAGGCGACGAGCAGTGGGAGAAGATTATGGCCGAAGAAAGTATGATCAAGAACGGAGAGTCGTTGCTCTTCAACAAAGGTCGTCAGGGTTTCTTCGGCATCGGCATAACCAATCAGTATAGGGAGAGCGATATCCCCTTCTGTCAACTCTGGGCCGCTGCAGCCTATCTGACCTGTCCCTATCCGCGTCATTTCACCGACCTCTATCAGAATCTGAAGGCCAGTATCAACGCACAGGCTGAGGCGTATAATATCAGTCATGCAGCCCAGCGACCTTCGCGCCGTGCCGCCAACGACAGCCGTTGGCAGGTATCGCAGAACCTGCAACTGGTCATGCTGGCCCACTATATCGCTGATAAGACCCGCAAGAAGCAGTTGGAACAGGTGATGTACACTGAAGCCGGATGGGCCTTGGGACGTAACCCAGGAAACATCGTGGAGATGACAGGTCTGGGTGAGCGCCATATCACAGATGTCTATTCCACAGGCCGTAACGACGGCGAACCCGGTACGCACCCAGGACAGACACCCTTCAATGGCACCGAGACCTGGTCGCCAGGTAATGGCGGTGATGCCCGGATCCTACTCGACCGCTGCTATCCCGCTTGGAGTGGCTGGCCTCGTCAGGAGTCGTACTTCAACCAGCGGTATATGTGGGTGAATGGTGAGTTCACTCCCCGTGAGACCATGCGTGGCAAGATGGCTCTGCTCGGTTATCTCTATGCTATCCGGTAGAAACAATATTAACATTAACGCTATATGAAGAAAACAATTATTATGATTGCATTGACCTGTGCCGTTGTCGTTGCACAGGCTCAGCAACAACCCGCCATCCCCCGCGATGCGGCTTTGGAAGCAAAGATTGAAAAGACCCTCTCCAAGATGACCCTCGACGAGAAGATTGGTCAGATGCTTGAACTGAACCTCGACATCATCGGAAAGATGACGGTTGAGAATGCCAAGGTGGATCGTGAGAAGGTTCGTTCCGTACTCCAACAGTACGGCAGGTCTGCCCAGGAGATTGATAACACCCTGAAGAAAACTGACCAACAGATTATCGACCAGTTGGGCGGATTCCCCGTTGACATCTATCAGGGCGACACCAAACGCGTGTGGAAACTCAACGAGACGATGCTCGACACACTCATTTCCAAGTGGAAGGTGGGTTCTATCCTCAATGCCCCAGGTACCCGTGCCCCCAAGGTGGATGAGTGGCAGAAATGGATCCATGTGATTCAGGAAAAGTCGATGAAGTATCTCGGCATCCCTGATATCTATGGTCTCGACCACAACCACGGCGTCACCTATACACAAGGCGGTACGCTATTCCCACAACCCATCAATATCGGAGCCACCTTTAATACCGAACTGGCTCGCATTGGTGCTGAAATTACTGCCTATGAGAGTCGGGCTGCCAACTGTCCCTGGGTTTATAACCCTGTGGTCGATCTCAGTCGCGACCCCCGTTGGCCTCGTGTCTGGGAAAGTTTCGGTGAAGATGCCATTGTCAACTCCAAGATGGTCGTGGCAGAAATCAAAGGCTATCAAGGCGACGACCCCAACCACATCGACCAGTATCATGTAGGTACCAGTACCAAGCACTATTTCGCCTACGGTGCCCCCTGGACGGGTAAGGACCGTACACCTGCCTACCTTTCGCCGCTGATGCTCCGTGAGAAATATTTCGAGCCCTTCAAGGCCGCAGCCCTCGCAGGTACACTGACTATGATGGTCAACTCTGGTTCCATCAACGGTGTACCCGTTCACGCCAGTTATGAATATCTGACCAAATGGCTGAAGGAAGACCTGCAATGGGACGGTTTCCTCGTCACCGACTGGGCCGACATCAACAACCTCTTCTCACGCGAAAAAGTTGCGAAAGATAAGAAAGATGCCATCCGTATCGCCATCAATGCCGGTATCGACATGTCGATGGATCCCTACAGCGTAGAGTTCTGTATCTTGCTGAAAGAACTGGTAAACGAGGGTAAGGTGAAGATGTCGCGTATCGATGATGCTGTACGCCGTATCCTCCGTGCAAAATACCGTCTGGGGCTCTTTGAACAACCAAACACAGGTGGCAAGGGCTTCGAAAAATTCGGCTCCGACGAGTTTGCTGCCGCCTCTCTCCAAGCCGCAGAAGAGTCGGAAGTGTTGCTGAAAAACGATGGTATCTTGCCGCTTGCCAAAGGAAAGAAAATTCTGCTTACTGGCCCTAACGCCAACCAGATGCGCTGTCTGCACGGTGGATGGAGTTACACTTGGCAGGGATCGAAGGCAGAAGACCTCTCCGAGAAATACAATACCATCTATGAGGCCCTCTGCAATAAGTATGGTAAGGACAATATCATCCTCGAACAAGGTGTGACCTATAATGAGAATGGTGCCTACTACGACGAGAATGCCCCAGAGATTGACAAGGCCATTGCAGCCGCTGCACAGGCAGACGTCATCATTGCCTGCATAGGTGAGAACTCCTATACCGAGACCCCAGGCAACCTTACCGACCTTTGGCTCTCCAACAACCAGCGCGACCTCGTGAAGGCATTGGCCAAGACGGGTAAGCCGATTATCTTGGTACTGAACGAAGGCCGTCCGCGCCTCATCGCCGACATCGAACCGTTGGCAAAAGCGGTGGTGGATATCCTCATCCCAGGCAACTACGGCGGTGATGCTCTTGCTAATCTGTTGGCTGGCGATGCCAACTTCTCCGCCAAGATGCCCTACACCTATCCCCGTGAAATCAATTCCCTCAATACCTATGATTATAAGGTCAGCGAGGAGGTGGGTACGATGGCTGGCGCCTACAACTACGATGCGAAGGTATCGTTGCAGTGGCCCTTCGGCTACGGCATCAGTTATACTACTTACGAGTATTCCAACCTGAAGGTCGATAAAGCCTTATTTACGGCAGATGACATCCTCACTGTCACCGTTGATGTGAAGAATACGGGCTCTCGTGCCGGCAAGGAAGCCGTGCTCCTTTACAGTAGCGACCTTATCGCCAGCATCGTTCCAGACAACAAGCGTCTGCGCGACTTCACAAAGATTGCGCTGCAGCCTGGTGAAACCAAGACCGTCACCTTCCGTCTGCCCGCCAAGAGTCTCGCCTTCGTAGGTGCCGATGGCCGTTGGACACTCGAAGAGGGTGACTTCATCCTGAAGATCGGTAATCAGACGGTGCCCACCGCCTGCTCACAGACCAAAATCTGGGACACACCGAATATTTGAACAGCTAAACGTTATCCTACGGTAACAGACTGTGGCCTAGGTCGTGCTGTTTGCAGGCGTCGATGATTTGGTTGATGACCTCGTCCATCTTGGGGACGGGGGCGACGTAATAGGTGGGGTAGTCGGGACTGAGCACCACTAAATTCATGGCCTTGACGCGAATGCCGTAGTTCTTCTCTAACATATAGCGGTAGAGGTTCTGCTGCATACAATAATGATAATAAGGTGTATCAGGCAGACTGATGCCGTTGAAGCCGCGCTTACCACCAAAACCTTCGACGATGGGGGCACCCTGTGTGTTCACTACTTTGCCACTACGCTTCCAGTCGTAGATAGTAAACTCACCGTCGCCCTCCTTACATATCATGTCGATGGTACCCGCGATATTCATTTCCGTGTCGAAAACGGGCCACTCCTGACGGTAGGGAGCAATATGGTAGTCCTCGATGAAACGAAGAAAATGCTGCTTTTCCCGTTCTACGTTGATATGCTCGACGGTTCCTGCATACTCAAAGATGCAGTCGGTCTCAAAAGTGCCATCGCGGAAGAAGTTCTCCGTCTGTTCGTGTACAAACGTACCTACCTCGCAGGCCATCTTGCCGTTCCTATCCCATTTCGTCAGTGTCTCTTCTATGGGGATGCCATAGCGCTCCCACTGCCGGCGGGCCACAGCCTCAGCATCAAAGCGTTCAAAGAAATAGGCTATCAGCGCACTGACGGACAGGAGCCGCTGTTGTCCTTTATATGTATAGATGTGTCCCTCTGGCTCAAAGTCGATGTACTGGTCCTGTTCATACAAGCCGGCATCGGTGAAGGACTGCATTTTTTCTTTTATCGTCATTTTTTTAAATTTTTGCGCAAAGGTACACTTTTTTTCTTAATTATTAATCTATAATTCTTATTTTTTCGTATCTTTGCAACCAGAATACTAAGAACTAACTGTATGAAGGAACATTATCTTGCGGATAAAGACCGCTATTCGAATGGAATGGAATATGAGCGCTGCGGGCGTTCAGGTATATTATTGCCTAAGGTGAGCCTCGGTTTCTGGCATAACTTCGGAAGCGTGGATCCCTACGAACGGAGTCGGGAGATTACCCACTTTGCCTTCGACCATGGCATCACCCATTTCGATTTGGCCAACAACTACGGTCCAGTCTATGGCTCTGCTGAGGAAACGATGGGACGGTTGATTGACGAGGACTTCCGCCCCTATCGCGATGAACTCTTCATCTCGACGAAGGCAGGCTATGACATGTGGTCTGGCCCTTATGGCGACTGGGGAAGCCGAAAGTATCTGATGGCTTCACTCGACCAGAGCCTGAGACGGATGAAGATTGATTATGTGGATCTCTTCTATAGTCATCGCTACGATCCAAATACCCCGTTGGAAGAGACACTGCAGGCACTAGTGGATATTGTCCGTCAGGGCAAGGCTCTCTATGTAGGCATCTCCAACTGGCCCCTTGAACCGCTACGATTCGGCTACGACTATCTGAAGGCGCATGATGTACCCCTGCTAATCTATCAGGGACGACTCAACATGCTCGACCGCCATCCGCAGGACGAGGGTATCCTTGACTTCTGCGCTGAGAAGGGGGTGGGATTCATTGCCTTCTCTCCCCTGGCACAAGGTCTGCTGACCGACCGCTACCTAAACGGCATCCCTGCAGACAGTAGGATGGCAAAGGAAAAGTTCCTGAGAAAAGAGATGCTGACACCGCAACTCTTAGAGAAACTGAAGTACTACAATGAGGTGGCAGACAGCCGCGGTGAGACGTTGGCAGAGATGGCGCTCGCCTGGATTCTCCACCAGAAGGGTGTCACCTCCGTACTCGTAGGTGCCAGCAGCACAGCTCAATTGGAGAAAAATCTCAAATGCACCAGTGCAGCTCCGTTTGACGAAGAACTATAGAGATTACTTGATCTTCGAAGTCATCGGACTACGAACACCTGAATATCCCCTGAGGAAAGCCTTGGCGGAGCCGAAACTAAGGAACATATCCAGACGCACAGGAATATGGTTCTGGTCGTCGGTGATATAGAAACGGATCAACTCATGGCTCTTGCCATCCTCACGCTCATAGAATGAGAATACCAGACAACGGAACTTTTCCTTTGTACCGTTCATCTTGAAATTCTCCTTACCCCGATACTCGAGCCAGGAGTTTGTCAGGTGGCGCGCATCGCTGATGGGCATGGTGATGGTCTGGTGCTTCTTTAACTTCGAAGCATCGAAATTACGGGCACGGAGGAAGATGGACATCATGTCGTAGATACAATTGCGATAGGTACTCGTCTTCCAGTGTTGCTCACCGTCGGCATCGATACGATGCTTCTTCAACTGGCAATTGCCATTAGGATAAGAGTACCATATCTCATCGACGTAGTAGCGATCGCCTTCACGGGCTCCCTTACGGAAATAGAGCGGGGAGAGATCTGGATTGCAGTAGGAAAGCAACGTGTCGCGCATCATGAAATACTTATCGAGTTTGCTGTTACCCCGTGTGATAAGGTACGATTTCCAGGCATCCTTACCCTCAAACTTGGTATAATTCGTCTCCATGGAGGCGGAACCGACCTTTACCCAGATGAACTGCCAATTAAAATAGAGGTCATAGTCAAGCGACTCGCCCGACTTAAACGCTGTATTGTTTATGCCGCACTGGGCAGAGGCAGATAAAGGTAAAAAGGTAAAAAGGTAAAAAGGTAAAAGACCTCTTACCATACCTATTACCATATCATATACTTTTACTTTCATATCCATTTTTTTACTTTCTTACCTTTTTACTTTTTAACTTTTATAGTCTGATTCCTTTTGTCTTGAGATACTCGATACCCAACTGCTTGGCGCGTTCGGCATTGCGGTTCTTGAGTTGCTTGGCCTTTTCGGGCTTCTGCTTCGTGATGGCCTGGGGCTTCTGTTTGAAACGAGGCGTAGAGGTCAAGTTCCATGATTCTGTGACATCCCACTTCTCCTTACATTCTATTTCCTTAGGATAATAATACACGGACTCCGCCTGGCGGTCGGCATCATAGTCGCCCGTATCCCATTTCCCGTTGCCGTTGGCATCGATATAGGCACGGAAATAGTATTTGCCCGGAGCAACATAGTTGAACCGCGCCTTGCCGCCGTTAACACGAGTTTCCCTGATTATCGCATCTGAGTTGCCTAGCATTTGCACAACGATAGTAGTGTCTATCACATCCACACCACTAATACTAAACACCAGCGAACTATACTCCTCCGTAGATTTAACCTTGATTCCTTGTTTAAAGGGTTTTGACACCAACCCATATATGGACACGAAGGCTGCAGAGTCAATCTCAAGACTGTATTCCAGTCCAGGCTTCCAATCTGCCAGAATCTCGTACTGACGGATGTTATTCTCCACAGGACGGAACTCACATTCAGACTTATACCAGAGGGAATCTATCTGTGAGTAGAGATGGACGGCAGAGGTGTCACAATGCATTAAGGGAACGGGCATCTCAACAAGGATCTTCTTATCGGGGTCCATCTGGGAAGGCACATTATATTTCGGTTCCAGAAACTTCACCGGATAGATGGAGTCGTACTTCTCTCCACGTTTCTTTTTCTTTTCCTGTTCCTTCTGCCATTTTTCTACTTCCTTGGCCTGCTCTTTCATGCGCTTCTCATATGGTACCTTTGCCAGCGCCTCAAGTGCCGAATCTGTATGCAGCACCAGATTACCCAGCGTGTCTGTCATCTGATAGGTAATATCCATCTGCAGAGTATCCGTGTTGACGAGCATAGTATCACGCAGCCAATAATGGATAGTGTCGCGTCGCTCGTTCGCCTCAATGACAAAGGCACTGTCGGCATTAAAGTTCAGTCCTTTGATCTCTGGCAATAGTGAGTCGCCGTATGTGAAGTATAACGAGAACTTGTTTGGCTCTGCCCGCTCCATTTTCAGCAGCAAACGGTCTGTCTGCAGATGCGTAAAGGCAAGCAGTGTGATATCGTCGGGCAGGAAATGGGTATAAGGAACCTTCAGTAAAGCGTCGATATGAAGCGAATCGCGCCAGACGGTATCTGTACGGGTGTCTGGCTTCGATGAAGGCTCAAAGGTATCATGGCTGAAGGCTATCATCTCACTCTTCTGGGTAAAACGGAAGTCACCGTCGTTTTCCTGCAAGGCATAGACCCGGTATGTACCAGGGGCAACACCCTTCACTACGAAATGTCCACTGCCGTCAGTACGGGAGACACGCATCAGCGGCTTGGTCTTGAAGGCGGAGTCGGCCAAATCGTCATAGAGTCCGACAGAAATTCCCTTCACAGGTTCCAGATTACTGGCGTCGAGCACATAGCCCGACACCTCGAAGGTATCGATTTGCTCACCCGTTGAAAAACTATAGGTGTAGTTACCCATCGGGTTACCTTCATTATTGTCGCTGATGGCATCGCTGAAGTCGATGGTATAGGTGGTGTTCTCCTTGAGCGTGTCCTTCAGTTCCACCACAATCTTCTTGCCAGCCGTCTTAATATCAGGCATCTCCAACTGAGGGGGCGAGACAATCACTTTGTTCGTTGCATCCTCCAGTTTGATGTATTCATCGAAGTAGATTGTGATTTTCTTCTGCTTGACATTCGTCGCCTGGTCTGCTGGTGATGCTCCAAGGACCTGAGGCGGGTCATCATCGTACCAACCACCATCGGGCGATCCCATCCTTGCACAGGAGATAATCACACAGGCGATGCAGAATATATAGACAAGTTTCTTCATTGATTCAACTTCAGGAGTTGTTCGATACTGTCACGCGAATTGCTCAGGCGAGGCACCTTGTGCTGTCCTCCCAACTTACCCCGCTGTTTCAGCCAGTCGTTGAAAAGGTTCGGACGGGCCTCGATAATCTCGAGGGGTTGCAGGGTGATATTCTTATAGCGCTTAGCCTCATAGTCGCTATTTATTTCCTGCAGACGCTTGTCGAGTAATTCGGCAAATTGCTGGAGGTCGGCAGGACGCTTGGCAAATTCAATGAGCCACTGATGACGGCACTTCGCGTTTGCATCCATAAAGACAGGGGCGGCAGTATATTCCGACACCTCCGCACCCGTCTGCTCACAGGCATAGGCCAGTCCCTTCTCGGCATTATCCACAATCAGTTCCTCGCCGAAAGCATTGATGAAATGCTTTGTACGACCTGTGATAATAAACTTATACGGATTAGTCGATGTAAACTGGACAGTGTCACCAATCTCGTAGCGCCAGAGTCCACAACAAGTGGATATAACCATTGCGTAGTTCTTACCTGTCTCTACTGCCCAAAGGGGAACAACATCCCCTCCATCCATCGGGATAAACTCATAAAACACATCATAGTCGAGCATCAAGAGCATCGACTTATCTGTCGGATCATCCTGTAAACCGAAGAAACCCTCACTGGCATTATAGGTTTCCATATAGTGCATCCGAGGTGAAGTGATCAACTGCTCATATTGTTTTCGGTAGGGCGTAAACGCCACGCCACCGTGGAAGAACATTTCGATATTTGGCCATACCTCCTCCAAATGCGTCTTCCCCGTAATCTCCATCATCCTTGTCAACACGGAGAGCATCCATGAGGGAACACCTGAGATGTTCGTCACATTCTTGTTCATCGCCTCACGGGCTATCTTATCGCGTTTAATCTCGAAGTCGCCAATAAGGGCGGTCTTCTTCTTTGGTACACGGACAAGATTGGCCAGCGGATTGATATTCTCGATGAGGATGGCGCTAAGGTCGCCCACTAATGAATCCTTCAGGTTATAATTCGGCGCGTGGCTGCCACCGAGGATGAGGGCCCGTCCATCAAAGATTCTCGACTTCGGGTTGTTCCGCAGATACATTGCCACAGCGTCGAAACCGCCTTGATAATGCATCCGCTTCAAGCCTTCCTGACTGACAGGGATGAACTTCGACTTGTCGTTGGTAGTACCAGACGACTTCGCATACCATTTGACGCGACCCGGCCAGAGAATATCTGCCTCTCCGTGCCGCATACGGTCTATCGAGCCTTTCATTTCCTCATAGGTGTTCACGGGGATATGCCTCACAAAATCCTCATAACCCTTAATGGCGGCAAAGGCGTGGTTCAGTCCGTATTCCGTGTTCTGAGCCTCAGCAACCAGACGACCAAGCACTGCTTCCTGCAATGCCTGTCCTCCATTCTGATGTTTCTCCAGTTCCCGCTGGCGGGACTCAAACACTTTCCTGACTATTCCTGTTATACTCATATTGGGTGCAAAATTACGTAAATCCCGCGTAACAGCAGAATAATTTACGTTTTTTTTATATAATAAGGTATAAAGTATTCAGATAAAAACACTAACTTTGCAGCCAAAATATCGAAAGATGACGCAAAACAACAGACTTATCAAATGGTATATTTAGGCGAACTGATATCAATTGGTGTGGCGTTCTCATGGACGGCTACGGCACTCCTGAGCGAATTTGGCAGCAAACGACTAGGCAACCTGACGCTGAACGTACTGCGAATGGCACTGGCATTAGCATTCTCGCTGGTGCTGTTTGGCGTAGTGACAGGTAGTATCCTGCCACCAGGCGCTTCGACGGAGGCCATGGGGTGGATGCTGTTATCAGGACTCGTTGGCTATGTGATAGGTGACTTTTGTCTTTTTCAGTGCTATATTATCATAGGTTCACGTTATGGACAACTCTTTATGACACTGGCTCCCCTATCAGCGGCCCTGATGGCTTGGATAACGCTGGGGCAGCAGATGACGGCAATGAGTATTGTGGCTATGCTGGTGACACTCTTCGGTATCAGTATCTCCGTACTGGGACGAGGCGAGCACCACAAAGTATCATTGAAACTGCCATTGAACGGTGTGCTTTTTGCCATTGGTGCTGCCGTCTGTCAAGGTGTGGGTTTGGTACTAAGCAAAATAGGTATGGATTATTACGAAGTTGGGGCGGATATGCCCGAGTGGCTGGTACCATTCTGCGCCAATTTCTACCGTTGCGTGGCTGGTATTATTGGCTTCACAATCTTATTATATTTCCGTGATGGAATGGCCCCTTTGCGTGAGGCCATTCACGATAAAAAGGGACTTACCGTCGCCACAGCCACCACCATCTTTGGTCCCTTCGTAGGTGTAGGTTTCTCGCTGATGGCAGTACAATATACAGCAGCAGGTATCGCCTCCACACTGATGGCGATGACGCCGATTATCATCCTTCTGCCGTCTTATTGGCTCTTCCACGAGAAGATTACGTGGAAGGCTATTCTTGGTGCTGTTATCTCCGTCGTTGGTGTCAGTCTTTTCTTTCTTGGGTAATTATTCCCAGCACTCCAACTCGTTTTCCAACTCAGGCAACTGACTGCGGTGGAACGTGGGTTCCTTAATACCCTGGCGCTTCTGCTGGCGATAGTCGTCGAGCAGGCGGAAGGCATAACGGCCTAACAGCACGATGGCAATCAAGTTGCATGCCGTCAAGAAGGCCATAAAGAAATCGACAATGTTCCAGACAAGTTCAAAACTGGCTAAGGCACCAAACATCACCATCACACCTGCCGAACAGATGCGATAGACAGTCATCACCTTGGTATTTGGCGTGATGAAACGGATGTTGGCCTCTCCATAATAATAGTTGCCGATGATACTGGAAAAGGCGAACATAAAGATGGCGAGGGCTATGAAGATCGGACCTGCCGAACCCACTTCCGACTGCAAGGCAGACTGCGTCAACGCAATACCGTTGAGTTCAGGCACTTGATAGAGACCACTAATCAGGATGATAAAGGCTGTACATGAACAAACCAACAACGTATCAGTAAAAACACCCAATGCCTGGATCAGGCCCTGTTTGACGGGATGCGATACGGCTGCCGTTGCAGCCACATTAGGGGCACTACCCTCGCCTGCCTCGTTCGAGAAGATTCCTCGCTTCACGCCATACATAATCGTGGCTCCGATGGTACCTCCAACAACTTTCTCAACGCCAAACGCATCAAGCATAATCAACTTGAAGACGTGAGGAATCAACCCGATGTTCATGATGATGACCACGATAGCCAACACCATATAGCCAAAAGCCATCAGAGGCACCAGAATGGCACAGACAAAGGCAATACGCTGGATGCCGCCGAAGACAATGATAAGTCCCAAGGCTGCCAAAGCCATTCCCACCCACAGGGGCGACCAGCCAAAAGCCTCCTGCATGGCAGCACAGATGGTGTTCGCCTGAATGGAGTTATTAGACAGTCCGAACTGACAAGTGATGAGCACGGCAAACGTAACAGCCATCCAACGCTGATGCAGGCCTCGCTGGATATAGTAGGCAGGACCACCGATGAACGAATCCTTATGCTTCTGCTTAAACAACTGCGCCAACGTAGATTCCACGAAGGCCGTTGCAGAGCCAATCAGGGCAATGACCCACATCCAGAACACAGCCCCAGGACCACCGATGGCAATGGCAGAAGCCACACCAGCCAAATTGCCCGTTCCCACACGGGTAGCCACAGAAACGGCAAAGGCCTGAAACGAGGAAATATGCTTCTTCTTGTATCTTTCCCGTTGTCCTTGCACCTGTTCTTCCACAGTGTCGAAAGCCGAATCCGTCAACAGCCGGAACATCTCGCCTACCATACGGAACTGGACGAAGCGTGTCTTAATCGTGAACCACAGGCCACAACCCACCAACGCGAAGATGAGCACATAGCCCCACACCGCATCGTTCACCGTTGTTATCAGTTCATTCAAGTCCATTGATACTCATTCTTTATCTGTTATCAATACTCTTGAAAAGTGTCAGGTAACGTTGGGCCCCTTGCTTACAGCGGTCGGTCTCGCTATCGAACTTCTCCGGGATGGTCTTACCTGTGTACTCATCCTTGAAAGTGCCTTTCTTCAGGGTCGCAATATCTATGTAAGTCAAAGACCCGTCGAACTTCTTTGCATTGAAACGCAGCAGACGTTTGCCGTCGAACCACATACGTAGTTCGTAGGGCACCATATCGTCGATCACATCGGGCGTAATGGCATAGACGAACATCACGTTGCCCTTATCGTCGAAGAGATATTCCTCATAGTATTCACGAGCAGCATAGTTGTATTTGACCCTCGCAAAACGCAGATAGTGGGGCGGATAGGGATCACCCTCCTCCTCTGGTTCCAATTCGCCATAATACATACGGATACTCTCATGATGCGGCCCCGTTCCTGGCAGGTTCTGCTCCACACGTAAGTCGTAATACTCGGAAGGGATACCATCGGATGGGAAATTCTCGCTCATCTGGTTTATCCATTGCTGCACGCCCTGATACTCTTTGCGGATACTCTCAATACTATTCTGGGCGGAAACTGTCAGCATCCAAGCCATATATAATAATAAGGTAAACGATAATCGTTTTTTCATTGTGCTGTTCTTAAGTTTCGTTATTCTCTTGGTGTTATGTATTAAGAATTTGCTCGGCGTGTTCTTTGGTCTTCACCTGCTTGCCGGCAAAGATTTGCTCGATGATGCCCTCCTCATTAATAATAAAGGTAGTGCGGATGGTGCCTCTTCTTGCCGTACATCACTTTCTCGCCCCAGGCAGCCATCGCCTCCATCAAAGTCTTATCGACATCGGCAATCAATGGGAAGGGCAACTCGTGCTTCTCCTTGAATTTCACGTGCGAGGCGGCTGAGTCCTTGCTCACGCCTACCACCTCATAGCCTGCCCCTTGCAGTTCGCCATAGTGGTCTCTCAGACTGCATGCCTCAGCCGTACAACCGCTGGTGTTATCCTTCGGATAGAAATACAGCACCAACTTTCGTCCCTTGTAATCACTCAGACGGATGTCCCGTCCCTGTTCGTCTCTGCCCAAAATCTCAGGCACCTTGTCTCCGATATTCATAGTCGTCATATTATAAATGATGTGGCAAAGATACGCTTTTTTATCGAAAAAAAGTCATAAACAAAGAAAAAAACTGTTACATCGTGCTTTGTAGCAGGGCTCAAGGTTATAGGTCAGATTGACGGTAAAGACCGATTACGACCAATGTTGTGATGCTCTGAGCAGGCAGGTCCATAATGAGGGTTTTGCCGTCGAGACTGACGCTATGCAAGGCATCCGAGAGATTCTCTTCTGCTGAGGTGCGATAAGCGCGAATATTGTTACCGACTTGCATCTGGGAGAACTGAGACAGGTTGATGACATGCGTCTTAGCAGCAGTACCTTCATTAAGTGCGACTATGACAAGCGTGTCACGATTGGCACTGACGGCAGCAAGCGACTGATTATTAACCGTAGTGATGATATCATAGCCCTGCTTGATGAATCGTGAACACTGCTGCCGGACGTAGTAGTTCTTCACCTTTTCGTAAGTCTGACCAGCAAAACTGCCACGGATGGTACACCATTGATCGTTGGCCTCTTCCATATATTGCCAGTCAATCCATGCCTCGGGCTGGATATAGCGCATATCGTCTATCAGCCTTTGGGCCAATTTCAGGTTGCCAGCGATACCATTGCCACCAGCACCAGTCTCACTCATCCACAGGTGCTTGCCCGTTGCTCGGGCCAATGCTCCATAGCGTACTTTCTCTAAGATGCTGCCACCGTAGGTGTGGGTATTCCATTGTTCTATGCACCTGTCGGCTCCTGTTGAAACATAATATTTCAGACCGTCTATCGCATGCCCGACGCTGGTCTCGTCGGCAGCAGAAATAACTGTGCTGAGTCGGATAAACCTGACCTGCGATTCATAGTCGAAATGACATCCTTCCTGAGAGCCATTGGCGTGCCAGTAGTTGCTTGCCGACTCATTGAAAGGTGCAAGGGTTTTAAACTCAATACCGTATTCATCCTTGTAGTGTTTGCAGACATCCACAAGATAATGGGCAAACGCCTCGTAATACTCTGGTCGCAAATTGTCCTTGCCACCATCCTGATGACCTGCCACGCAACCGCTATAGGTCATATAGTAAGGACAGGAATTGCTGAATGCCTCGAACACAGCATCGGGGCGTTTCTCCTTAATCTTTAGCATGATCTTACGCTGGGCGGCATCACGCTCCCAATGATATCTGTCACCGATAGAATCCTTGAATCCTTCCATCTCGGCACGCAAACCCTTGCCCCGTCCCATATGATGGGGCTCACAATGACGGTTCTGAGGATCGTCGCCACCACCTATATTATAACGGAAGATATTGTAATTAAGACCCTCTGGACTGACAAGCCACGTGACAATCTCGTCCATCTTCTCATCCGACCACTTTCCACACTGACCAGCCCACCAGCACAGTGACACACCCCAGCCCTCGAAATGCTGGCGCACCTCTTGGGGGTTGACCTCATAGCGAATGGTGTCACCCACCGCCTTGGCCTGTCCCCAAGCCACTGCACTCATCATACAGCAGATGATCTCAAAAAGCCTCCTCGTCATCATCTTAGCGTCTTACCTCTTTGCCATTCCTACTCACAACGATGCCACGCGTAGAGGCTGTGGCTGGAGTACCACTCAACGTATAGAAGGGCGCATCCCCTGACGATTGATTTGCTGTTGTAACAGAACGCACAGAAGATGGAGTGCTCTTAGCCTTGAACTCTTCGCGGGCTTTCTTCATCTGCTCCAGGAAACGCTCACTGGTATGCAGACGGGCGTATGCCACCGATGCTGCTAGACGTGCCGCATCAGTATCGCTCTGCCAATGGGCTCCCACCACGATACGGTTTTCTCCGTAACGATAGCCACGCGTCAGAATCTCGTTGGCACGGTCAGGATTGATTTCCATCATCAGCAATGCCGAACTCCAGCCCAACAAAGTATGCCCTGAAGGATATGAACCATTCTTACTTAGACTTTCCTCATCCTCTGGAGTAAGCGTCTGCTCGTTGAAGCGCAGGAAGGGACGACGGCGCATGTACTTCTTCTTGGGTAGTGTACAAATACTGTCGCAGGTGGCGGTTCCCTCTAACAACACTTTATAGATTTCAGGTGTATCCTCCTTAGTAACCTTCATACCAAAGGCCTCCTCAAACTCCTCAAGAATCGTGTCCAACCCATAGACGGCATCACGTTTAGCCTCATCGGCACGCTCGGGATCCTTACGCATCTCCTTACCCCAGAAGTAGCGATAGATATCGTTGGAGAATGCCACTGAAGTACTATCGGGGGGACCAGGCATGAAGATCATCATGTCAGGCATCTCTTCCGTTGTAAAATACGCATCTACACTCTCTTCCTGGGCTTGTGCGGCAGTGGCCAGACAAAGGCAAGCCATCATCAAATAATACTTTTTCATAAACTTAGCAATTTCATCCTCATAAAACACTTTTTGTTGTGCAAATATAGCAATAAAAATGCTATTTTGCCAGAGGTTAACATTATTTAACTAAAGTTTCCCACCCCTGTTTTTATAATGTTTCAAAGTAATAATGGATGCTGTAATCCGTCTGTATTTCGCCGATTTCTATTTGTCAAAAATACGTTAATCCCTGCACTTTTGCTCATTCAAGTTTTGCCAAGGCTAGGGGTGTGCTAATCATGAGTATAATCTCTTCACTCTCATTTCCACCAGCCTGCAGAGTGCGCATTGCTTGTTCAAAGTCCGCCCCAAGCAGATGGCACAGCCTGTATAGTATCTGCGCTATTATCGGTAGTATTCTCTGCCACAGCGTCAGTGCCATCAGGTCAGCCTGCATTTGTCTGAAGAGTTCACCCATTGTTTCGTATTCTCCAAATCTCCTGTAAAGCGTGAGTATCGTATATGTGGCTAGTGCCAGCGTACAGTCTGCAATCTGTACATCGAAGTCTGTTGATTGGCACTTTCCGAGTCCGAGGTACTGCTTGCTCTCGCGATACATCACCTCCTGATTCCAGCGGATCTGGTAGTATTCAAAGACTTTTGTGAACGAAAGGCCCTTGTCGGTGGTGAGCAGGATGTTCCACGTAGTGCTCTTTCCATACTGTACGAAGAACAGCCTGAGTTCCATGCCCTCAAACACCACGTCCTTCCTGAAATAACGGCATTTGTACTTCCTGCATGTCATGGCCTTCCTTTCGTTCATGGCAACAAGTTCCTTTCCGGTATGCCTGTACTTGCCGTCCTCGTATCTTCTGTTCCCATTCTTCGTCATGCATATGACGTGGACTGCACCGTCAGCCACCTCGCGTATGCCTTTGATGAAGTCGATGCCGTCGAACCAACTGTCTGCGAGGAAATAGGATGCACGGATACACCTCTTCCAGGCACGGCGGATCATTCGTATTACCACCTGCGGCTTCTCTTCGTCAAGTTCCCCCCGTCGTTTGTAGCCTGTGCTGTCTGCGTCACGCTTCTTGCGGAACAGACCCTTGCGCTCCTTCGCGGACAGGCTGTAGTCGCCTTTCCTACCCTTCTCGGCATGGAGGGAGCAGTCAAGCGGAATGCTGCTCTTTCCGTCAAAGAAACTGAGCGTAAGCAGCTTGTAGCCGGATTTGTGCCTGCCGTCAGTATGATCAAACACACGGCTCAGACCTTCAAAGTGACTGCCGGTCTTCTCCAGTGTCGTGTCATCCACGATGTAAAAGAATGGCGTATCATCGCAGGTGCCCCCACGCCTCTCCACTATGCGGAGGAACTGCTTGGCAATACCCAGAAGCAGGCTACGCCAGTTATAGGATGGATTGGACAGGAAACGATAGAAACAGTTCTTCCCAATCTCTGCACTCAACAGCCCAAACCACTTGGCTTTGTAAAAGCAGAATATGCTGATCTCAAGCAGACGGATGAGCAGAAGGTAAAGAAGGTCTCGTAATAGTTCAGCAAGTCTTCTTCTCTTTCCTTGATAGTCCTCATAAAGGTCTTCATCCCTGGCGACTTGCTTTTCTTCACATGGTCATA
>CAJODF010000036.1 GCA_905233555.1 uncultured Prevotella sp.
GCAATTCCGTGCACAACTCAGAGGTGTTATAGATGTGGACTTCTTTCTCTACAGGTTATCAATGATCTACGGATAGACACAGAGATTTACTGGTGAGCCGTTTTTAAATGTAACATTTTCGGTTTTTGCATACTATATCAGTAGAAAAGTATTAATTTTGCAAACGAAAAGGTAAGAGTATGAAAGAAGATCAGAAGATTGTAATCTATCAAACTCCGGATGGAAAGACCCAAATAGATGTCCGACTGGAGGATGAGACGGTGTGGTTGACACAGACTCAGATGGCTCAACTTTTCAAGTCATCTCGTACAAATGTTTTAGAGCACATCCAGCACATCTATGAGGTAGAAGAATTGGAGAAAGAAGCAACATGTCGGAATTTCCGACAGGTTCGTCAGGAGGGTAAACGTATGGTTAATCGTACCATGACAATGTACAATCTTGACATGATTATTTCTGTGGGTTATCGTGTAAACTCTAAGCGAGGTGTTAAATTCCGCCAATGGGCAAATAAGATTATTAAAGATTATCTCATAAAGGGATATGCCATTAACGAGCGCATTCGTAAGGAGCAACTTGGCGAACTTCGACAATTGGTGCAAGTGGCTAGTAGGGCTATCAGCAATCAGGAAGTTGCTAAAACCGTAGAGAGTCAGGATCTGCTGAATGTGGTCGTGGATTATACCTATGCACTTGATACACTTGATAATTATGACTACGAACGTCTTACCATCGATAAGACCACAAAGCAGGAGATATTCCATGCTACTTACGATAATGCGATGGAGGAGATAGGTCGTTTGCGTGAGAAATTCGGAGGATCTACGCTCTTTGGGAATGAGAAGGATGATTCATTCAAGAGCAGTATAGGTCAGATATATCAGACATTTGGTGGTGACGAACTCTATCCCAGCGTGGAAGAGAAGGCTGCCATGCTGCTTTATCTCGTCACAAAGAACCACTCCTTCAGTGATGGTAACAAGCGCATTGCTGCTACACTGTTCCTTTGGTTCCTCAATAATAATGGCATACTCTATCGCGAGGATGGTTCGAAGCGACTGGCAGACAACACCCTTGTGGCCCTAACCCTGATGATTGCTGAGAGTAAGACAGAGGAGAAAGATGTCATGGTGAAGGTGGTGGTGAACTTGATTAAGGAACGAGTAAGTTGTTTTATAACATATTCCGACCAATTTCTCCACTTGGGGAAAATGGTTGTCAACATTCTCATTTGCGTTTCGGGGTCCCAATTTTTGAGTCTCGTAAAATTTTCGGACAGGTGTGTAAATTAGAATGTTACCAAGAGGAATTAGAAATCACAACCCACTGAATATCCGCCGTACCGGTAAGGATCAGTGGAAAGGTCTCGCAGAGGCTCAAAACGATGCAGCCTTCTGCCAGTTCAAATCATTGGAGTACGGTTGGCCCGCTCTTGAAACTAAAAAGTGGTCGCAATATACGACTGGTTCAAGAACTAACAGCACAGCAGAAAAAATGAAATTATTAAAAAAGAATAAATAGTGTTCTAAAATGTCCTAATTGTCACAAAGAATGCTTATATTTGTAGCCAAAAGATAACTATCAATAATTTCTATTCAGACAATCTAGAGGCGTATGAGAAAGATGGTAATCATATTGAGTTTGATAGCATTGCTGTTACCAGTGCATATTTGCACTGCTCAGACGCTGACGCCCAAAGAATGGGAATCGATACGACAGAACAGCAATTATCTGATCGGTATGGGTATGAGCACCTCGATTGATGAGGCTCGTCTGGCTGCGCTAAGCGATTTGTCAGGAAAGATATCGGTCAAAGTCAGATCTCAGTATGATTATTGTCTTAATAATGAGAGCAAAGGTACAAAAGTCAGTTCTGAGGCTAGGATGAAAGGGATAATCCAGTCGTATTCTTCAGTGACGCTAAACAATGTGTCAGAATATGTCGTGAAGGACAAGCAAAACTACGTTGTCTATCGCTACATGAAGCAGAGTGACTTGCGGGCCATGTTCAAGCGTCGTATCGATCTTGCCAAGAAGTGGGCGCAGGAGGCTGTTGAACGCGAGAAGGAGTATAAAGCGGGTGATGCGTTACAGGATTATTACTGGTCATTGGCATTGCTACGAAGTTGTCCGGATGGCGACTTGGAAACATTGGATAATTCAAGTACCAACATGTTTCAGGAGGTATTCCATCGCGTGAAGGATATATTGGGCAATATCACCATCAAGGCTGTCTCTGTAGAGAAGGAAGGCCCTCGGCAGCGTGTCGTGTTAGATATTCAGTACAAGGGCAAACCGGCTGTTAATTTTAATTATACCTATCAGAATGGCAAGGAGAAGTCGGAGGTGTTTACTGCCAAGGATGGTATTGGTGAATTATTGCTTCCGAGGAATGCTTCGTTGGGAAACCTGAAAATAAATGCTGAATATGAATGCCGGGATGAAGCGAATATTCACCCCGACTTAAGAAATGTAATGGAGTCAACGGAACCTGTTCCTTTTTCTGCGGCAGAGTTCAAGATCAGCGCCAAAGGATGTCCGGAGGTGAAACACGATGAGTATATCATGCAGGTCGCCACCTCTTCTCCAAGAAAGACGCCAGAGCCATTGCCCACCTCAAGTGTAATGGTCGATACATCGTCGGCACATGATGCCACAGCAGACGCCCCCTATATCTCAACAATGGAGATGATAGAAAAGGCTATGGCAAACAGAAATTATTCCTCTTTGAGTGGCTGTTTTACTGAAGCGGGCTGGGAGATGTTCGAGAAACTAATCAGTTATGGTCAGGCCAAGTTGTTGCGCTCGCCAAACGTCAGTTTTTATCGCGAAAAAGGACTGGTGGTATGTCGCAGTTTCCCGATGAGTTTTACTTTCAAGGGTAACAAGCGGGTCTTTACGGAGGATGTGGTTTTCTATATGAACAATGATGCCAAGGTGTGCGAGGTGGCTTTTGCTCTAGAACAGGCTGCTGTCAGTGATATCATGAATAGGCTGTGGAGTGAGGACGACCGCCACACGGTGGTGCATTTCCTTGAGACATACAAGACGGCTTATGCCTTGAAGCGACTGGATTATATCAGTAGCATTTTCTCGAGCGAGGCATTGATCATTACGGGCCGGGTGGTTAAGGGAACAGGACAAACAGAGATAAGTCCTTCCAAGCCCGCCCATATCAAGTATGTCCGGCAAACCAAAGAACAGTATATCAAGAATCTCAGACAGTGCTTTGCCAGCAACGAGTACGTGAATATCCGTTTTGCTGACAATATTGTAAGGCGTCCGAGTGACCATCCCAACCTCTGTGGCATCCAGATCAAGCAGGACTATTTCTCGTCAACCTATGGCGATACGGGATATCTGTTCCTGCTCATTGACTTTGCCAAGCCTGATGAGCCTGTCATTCATGTCCGCACATGGCAACCCGACCTCGACCCCAACGTCAAGGACGGACGGATAGGTATCAGTGATTTTAATTTATAATTATAGTAAAACAAAATAACCAATAACAAACGAACCAGCGTATGAAAAAGAAATTACAATGTTTTTTAGTTGTGATGCTCATGGCAGTGATTTCCTTCACTCCTGCCAG
This sequence comes from uncultured Prevotella sp., assembly GCA_905233555.1. Taxonomy (GTDB): domain Bacteria; phylum Bacteroidota; class Bacteroidia; order Bacteroidales; family Bacteroidaceae; genus Prevotella. Next base: position 3,593 of record CAJODF010000036.1, read on the forward strand.
TGCTCAGAAGACCATGGACGTCATGAAGTTCTCTCGGATGGACAATGACTTGATGGCACGTGTGACAAAGCCTGTACGGGATCAGGACGAAGGCAAGTTGTGCGCATTGATTCGCGTGGTGACTAAACTCACTGATTTGGAAGTCCGCGCCGACGCCTTAGGCATCGTAAAGAAAGAGGAACATAAGGGTGAACTGTGGCTCTATGTACCTTATGGCGCTAAGAGCCTCTCGTTCTCCCATGAGGATTATTTCCCCCTGATGTACCAGTATCCGCTTTCAATCGACGAAGGTACGGTATATGAACTACAGTTGGGCAGTTATGAGACAGATGTTGACGGGAATAACAGGAACCTGAACACGCAAATGTTCGTATTGACCCATCAGCCCGATGATGCCACCATCTATATCGACGATATGGAGGTCGAGTCGGAGTTTGGCGTGTTTGCAGCCATGATGAGTAAAGGCGAGCATAAGTACAGGGTTACTGCACCCCAATATGAGGAGGTAGAAGGTGCTTTCGAGTTGGCCGACATGCCAGTCCGTGAGACGGTCAATATGCAGCCCCTTTTCGGCACATTCCAGTTGTTTACATTACCTGAGAATGGTTTTAATGTCTTCGTTGATGGTCGTCAGGTTGGCACTTCGCCTTATAAAAGCGAGCGCTTAGACCCAGGTGCCTATCGCATCCGCATAGAGAAGGACAAGTATTATCCTGTAGATACGCTGATACGTTTGCGCGAGGGTGACGAGTTGCAGTTCACCTGCAGGGCGACCTCATTTGCCGACAGTCTGTTCTTCAACCGCGAGTTGGGAGGCCGACGGCTTTCCTTTGGCATCAATGTGGGATATGTGATGCCCTTTGTCGGTGCCAGTTCCGGAGGCGGTTTCACAGGAAGCCCCATCAACTACTCCCTGGGCGATAGTCGTGAGGATGTTGATTACAAGTCGCAGTCAGGCCTGACGGCAGGATTGTTTGCCGACATCAAACTATATAAGAACCTGTACCTGATTGCTGGTGCTAACTATACATTATACAGGTATAAGAACACTTTCGATCAAGGTCTTGAAAGCCGTATCTATCGCACTATTGGTAACAATGTCTATTATGCCGATACCTACAACAATAACTACGAAGAGCGGTACACCCACCACATCATTGACTTTACGGCGATGGCCTCCTACCGCTTCGTGTTGACCAGAATGAGCAGTCTGCATATCAACGCCGGCCCGTACATCAGTTGGAATATGTCGGCAAAGATGAAACTGTCTGGTTCGACGGAGTATGGGGGAAATATCTACCAGAAAAAACTGGACAACTCCGTGGATTATTCAGAATCCATAGGTTACTTTAGTTCGTCAGAACATGTTGAGGGCGACTTCGACCTGTTCAAGAAGAAACAGTCCTACTATAAGACTGTTGAAAGCGGTAGTAGTTTAGGATACGAATATCTCTATGAAGACTCATACGAGAAATCACCATTTAAACGTTTCAACTACGGACTGAAGTTCGGACTCACCTATGAATTGCACGGATTCCAACTTAGTGCCAACTATGTATTCCAACTCTCGAACATGGCTAACGATGAGTTCTGGGAAGGTACCCGTATTCCGCTGTTCAGCCAGACGGGTGCAAACGCTATGAGCGGCTATAAGCACCGTCTGCACGCACTGGAAATCAAATTGGGCTACGTGCTGAGATACTAACACAGGAACAAAAGAAAACCTAAACGAAAGAGAAGATGAAAACAATCGATAAGATCCTAAGTTGGGGCATAGCACTGCTGGTATTAGTGCCTATGGCCAGTTGTTCGGACGATGACGATACGGACAACGGATCTGACATCCAGTATCGCTCCATTGTGGGAGAGTGGTACTCCGACTTCGGTATGGATGTGGAGGGATCCATGGACTGGGGCATTTCGGCCGTTTATAGTGATGGTACTACTGACGGATTCCTGGCTCATGTATCCAAGGAAGAGGGATACCTCATACCCGTAGAAGGTACCTATAAGATTTCGGGTAAGAAATACAGCCAAGCCATTACGATGTTTGGAGAGACAGAAACCTCCATCCTCGACATCCTGTCGATAGGAATGTATGATATCAGGCTGTTCAACAACGAGAACCAGATGTTGGACATCAGTCACCGCATATTGGATACCTATAATCTACAGGTGGGCGAGACGCACGACATGCTTATCAACGACCCAGACTTCGTGGTGATGGAATATCGCTCCGACAACGAAAAAGTGGCAACCATCAGTCCCAACGGAACCATCGAAGCACTACGGGTTGGAACCGCATACGTCTCGGCTGTTTCCAAGAAGGGTACGGCTGTCATACGCGTCGTAGTCACCAACCCCGTCACGGGCATTGATGACTTCATGGCATATATGTTTGAAAATGTGGATGTCGCCACACAGGCCTACGGTACACTATACAAAGACCTGGAGTACGCTGATGGCAGCGGATACAACATGCGCCACTACTATATGCTCGATGAGAATGTTGAAGAAATCGGATTCACCTTTGGAGAGTCAAAGGTGGTGGAGGATGTTCGAGTCGTGTTCCGTAACGGTGATTTGTTGGATGAGATAGCCAAAACGTATTTGGGATTATATGAATTGAGGGCGGAACAAGACGATTATCTCTTGTTTACTACGAAAAAATACGGAAGGGGTATCAGTATCTCCATTGACTACGAGACCAACATGCTGTGGTTCATGGTCAGAGGGAATGATCCCATACAGGCTCTCGACGATCTGGTACACATGACAGCAACTGAGGCGGCAGAAGCATTGGGACACACCCTTACAGACACAGAACGTGCTACGGGACATATGTTGATACCTATTTCCAACAACCCCATATTCAAAGGCTTTACCATGTATTTCGACACAGAGACCGATATGCCCACTGCTGTCTATTTGTTCTGTAAAGATGGTATTACGTTAGAAGACATTGAGCCGTGGTACCAGCAGAACTACATTGCTACAGGCAATGAATCACTTCCCTATGCAAGGCTGACTCCCACATCCACCATATATTTGACGTTTAACGTTGATGAGGTGGACGGCAGCGTTGCAGTTATCTATATGATAGCATATTAATAGATTAAGAGTATATTGCGTATGAAAATATATATATCAATACTTTTCACGTTTGCTGCCGTCATGCTGACGGCATGCAGCGGTGATGACGAGGTGGTTGAGAAGACGGCAATGGACAACATGATGTTCCAAGGGCAGTGGTTCTCAGAAGACAATGGCACCTTCCTGAATTTGGGATACACCTCCTTCCATGGAGTTGTCTATGACCATCTCGATGCCTCACCTGTGGAGGGCGAAATCCTAAGTGGGACGTGGCTGTTCTTTCCAGCCAACAACATGATCAGAATGTCTATCCACTACGAGAATGCGAAGTTCAGCGAAACCAGGAACTATAAGGTATTGAACGTAAGCAGTTCCTCTATGACGCTACTCGACACAGAGTTGAATGCTGAATGCATCTATTACAAGGTGGCAATGACAACAACTATGCTGCTGGGCGAGGACTACGACATCACAATCCCAGATTTTAACGCTACTGCGTATCATGCAGTTTTCCCAATAGTGGCAGAGGTCAGTGACAGAGGCCGTGTAAAGACACACGATGAAGGGACTGCTTTCGTCAAGGCTACAGCAGGGACAACGTCCTACTATGTTAGGATCAATGTCGGCTCACGTATCGACAGTTACTATAACGAGTTGCTGCATTTGACCATTGACGAGATAAAGGCCCGCTATGGTACACCGACCTATGATGGACCCTCCGATACTCCAAACATGGTGATATCTTTCACAACGGATATCAATGACCGGAAGTTGAATTATATCCACTACCGCTATGATGCCGATACCCGTCAGGTGACACAGATTCAAACCATGTACGAGGAACTGTCAGACTACAATGTCAGTTTCAACTATCTTATGGACAACTACTATGATATTTACGGTGATGGTAGCCTGTTTTGCGAGTTAGAGTGGGTACTGTCTAACGACTACTATATTCAGCCCATTGTAAAAGAGGACAACTATGTTATATTATACTCAAATTATTTATATTTTAAAGAGCATGGCTACTACTAAATGAGCTGAAAGAAATTATTGAGAAAGATAAAGGGCTGGCAATCGTGCCAGCCCTCATTAATTGTTTAGTGGTTACATCGTGACTTCGACCACGTGTTTGCCCTTGGAGTAGGGGATGACCGTGCCATCAATCTTGGCGCCGTCGAGGACGATGCTCTTGACGCCCTTCTGCTGGCCATTGGGATGGATGGTAATCTCGTAATCAGCCTCGCGGAACTTACGCTGGACGGTGTAGTCGGTAGCGGTGTCAGGCAGACAGGGATCGATGCGGATGCCGTCGTAGTCGGGCTTGATGCCGAGGATGAACTCCGAGACGGTGTACCACATCCAGGCAGCGGTACCCGTGAGCCACGAGTTCTTACCCTCGCCGGGCTTGAAAGCGTCCTTACCGGCTACCATCTGACAGTTGACGTAGGGCTCCACCTTGTGCAGCGTCTGGTATTTCTCTTCCACGTATGAGGGGAGAATCTTGGCATAGTGGCTCCAAGCGTCGTTGCCTCGGCCTGCGATACACTCACCGATGATAACCCAGGGATTGTTGTGGCAGAAGATACCGGCATTCTCCTTGTAACCCTCTGGATAAGAAGAAATCTCACCATATTCGTAGATGTACTTGGTGAAGGCGGGGTTGTTGAGCACCATACCGTGCTCGCACTCGAGGTACTTCTTACAAGAGTCGAGCGACTTGGCCACCATACCTTCTTCAGCGCCGATCTCAGCCATCGTACACCAGCCCTGCGACTCGATGAAGATCTTGGCCTCCTCGCACTCGTTAGAGCCGATCTTACGGCCATAGAAGTCGTAGGCGCGCAGATACCACTCGCCATCCCAGCCGTGCTTCTTCACGGCCTCAATCATGGCGTCAACGGCGGCCTGCATACGAGCGGCCTCATCAGCCTTGCCAATCTTCTTACAAAGAGCCACATAGTCCTTACCTGTGACAACGAAGAGACCTGCAATCATGAGGGATTCTGCCTTGGTGCCCTCGCTGACGTTCTCTGTGGTCTGGAACGACTCGTTGGGGTCCCATGAGAAGCAGTTGAGGTTGAGGCAGTCGTTCCAGTCGGCACGACCAATCAATGGGAGCATGTGAGGACCAAGGTTCTTGATGACGTGGTCCATCGAGATCTTCAGGTGCTCGAAGAGGGTAACCTCAGAGCCGGGCTGGTTGTCGAAGGGCACCATCTCGTCGAGAATAGAGAAGTCGCCCGTCTCCTTGATATAGGCTACGGTACCGAAGATGAGCCAGCAGGGGTCGTCGTTGAAGCCGCCGCCGATATCGTTGTTACCGCGCTTGGTGAGGGGCTGGTACTGGTGGTAGCAGCCGCCATCGGGGAACTGTGTAGAAGCGATGTCGATGATGCGCTGACGGGCACGAGGCGGGATCTGATGGACGAAGCCCACGAGGTCCTGATTGGAATCGCGGAAGCCCATACCACGACCCACACCGCTCTCGAAGAACGAGGCCGAACGCGAGAAGTTGAAGGTGACCATACACTGGTACTGGTTCCAGATGTTCACCATGCGGTCGAGTTTGTCGTTGCCTGTCCGTACCTTATAGATATTCAGCAGGGCATCCCAGTAAGCGCAGAGTTCGGCGAAGGCCTTATCCACCTTGGCGGTGGTATCGAGTTCGGCGATGAGGGCGCGTGCCTTGTCCTTATTGATGACCTGAGGGGCCGAGAACTTCTTGTCCTGTTCATTTTCGATGTAGCCGAGGAGGAAGACGAAGTCCTTCGATTCGCCTGGCTTGAGCGTGACCTCGATATAGTGCGAGGCGATGGGGCTCCAGCCGTGGGCGTGAGAGTTGCGAGGCTTACCCTCCATCACGGCATCGGGATTGGCAAACTCGTTGTAGAGGCCTACGAAGGTCTCACGGTCGGTATCGAAGCCCTGAATGGGGGCATTCACGTGATAGAAGGCATAGTGGTTACGACGTTCGCGATACTCCGTCTTGTGATAAATGGTGCTTCCCTCAATCTCTACCTCGCCAGTCGAGAAATTGCGCTGGAAGTTCTCCATATCGGTGGCGGCATTCCAGAGACACCACTCCTCGAACGAGAAGAGTTTCAGGCTCTTCGTCTCGTTGCTCTCGTTCTTCAGCGTCAGTTTCTGTACCTCAGCCCACTTCTTCAGGGGTACAAAAAACAATACTGAGGCCTCGATACCATTTTTGCGACCTGTGATGCGCGTATAACTCATACCGTGACGGCACTCGTAGAAGTCGAGTGGGGTCTTGCAGGGCTTCCAGCCTGGGTTCCATACCGTCTCGCCGTCCTTGATGTAGAAATAGCGGCCACCATTATCCATCGGCACGTTGTTGTAGCGATAGCGGGTGATGCGGCGGAACTTGGCATCCTTGTAGAAGGAGTAGCCGCCGGCGGTGTTACTGATGAGTGAGAAAAAGTCCTCGTTGCCCAGATAGTTGATCCAGGGCCAAGGGGTCTGCGGGTCTGTGATGACATACTCGCGGTGCTGGTCGTCGAAATGACCGTAACGTTTTTGTTGTTCCATAATGATTTGTTATGTTAGTTCTCTATCAATTAATATTCTTGCATCTACGGCGACGACATCGTTATCGTCGGCGAGGAGGGGGTTGAGGTCCATCTCCTTGATCTCCGTAGCAAAACGGAGGAGGGTGGAGAGGCGCACGATGATTTCGGCATATTTCTCTTCGTTGATGCCCTTCTGTCCGCGTGTACCTTTCAGTATCTTATAGCCGCGCAGGGAGTGGATCATCGAATATGCCTCGCCAAAGGAGAGGGGAGCCAGACCGCTGGACACATCCTTCAGCACCTCGACGAAGATGCCGCCCAGTCCACAGAGGACGACATGGCCGAAGCGTTCCTCGTATTTGGCGCCGATGAAGAGTTCCGTGCCCTTGAGCATCTTCTGTACCATGACGCCTGTGGCATCGGGAATCTGCATCATACGGTCGAACTCGAGGGCGAGGTGTTCTGGGGTGCGGATATTGAGAGCTACACCACCCACGTCGCTCTTATGTAAGGGTCCTACCACCTTTGCCACGACGGGGAAGCCCACCTTCTGGGCAAAGGCCGTCAGTTCGTCCTTCGACGTGCTGACCATCTCAGGCACGAGGGGGATGCCAGCGCAGGAGAGGATGTCGCGTACGGTCTGGGGCGGTACATAACCCTTTTGATCGATACCTGAGATGATCTTGTGGAGTCTGGGTATGTCGATGCCGTAGAGGTGTACCTCTGGTGGTGCCGGCTTGGGGGTATGCATGATTTGCGAGAGGGCTGTTGCCAGCGTCACCTCGTCGCTGAAGTTGACGTGACCCTTCTTCAGGAAATCCTCCACCTCAGCGCCTGCGGTATGCAGACTGGGCAGCACGGGGAAGATAGGCTTTTTGCACGTGCGTATCTTCTGGTCGAGGACGCTGTAGGCCTCATAGAGTTGGGTGAGACCAGGTGTGCCGTAAATCACGGCGATGGCGTCGATATCGTCGAATTTGTTCTCGCAGTAGTCGATGATGTTTCCTAACTGTTCTGGTGTGCCTGTGGCGAGGAAGTCGATGGGGTTCGCCACCGAGGAGCCAGCAAACAACTGTGTCTTCAATTCGTCGGCAACGGGGCCTTCGATGTGAGGCACGCTGAGTCCACCTTTCGAGAGGGCATCCGTCAGCATCACGCCAGGGCCTCCGGCATGGGTGACTATCGCAAAATTCTTGCCATTGAGTGGGGGCAGGGTGAAGATACAGCCTACGGTGGTCAGTTCCTCACGGGAGAAACAGCGTACGATGCCAGCCTTACGGAACAAGGCCTCGACAGCGGAATCCGAAGAGGCGATGGCACCCGTATGCGATGAGGCTGCACGGGAACCGCTTTCTGAGGAGCCTGCCTTGATGGCAGCAATGCGACAGCCCTTCTTGATGAGATTGCTGGCGTGGTAGAGCAACTTGTCTGGATTGCTGATGTTCTCGACATAGAGCAGTTTCACCTTGGAGTCGGTATCCGGGTTGAAGTGCTCGTCCATATATTGCAACACATCCTCGATGCCAATCTGTTTGCCGTTACCGATACTCCACACGCTATTGAACCGCAGGCCCTTGATGACTGCACTCTCCAAGATAAACACCGCTGTGGCACCAGAGCCGCTGATGAAGTCGGCCCCGCTGGGATGCAGATTGGGAATGGGGAGTGTAAAGACGCTGTGGTGGTTGCGGTTCAGCAGTCCGATGCAGTTGGGACCAATCAGGGCAGCCCCATACTGTTCGCAGGTGTCGAGGATACGCTGTTCCAGTTCGGCACCAGCCTTCGTCTCTTCACCGAAACCTGCAGAGATGATAATAAAGGCCCGTGTCTGCTTCTCCTTGGCGAGTAATTCCACGTAGTCAGGACAGAATTTCGCTGCCACTACGAGGATGGCCAACTCAGTGGGAGGCAGTTCCCTGGCATCGTGGAACGCCTTGATACCCTGCACCTCGTCTTCCTTCGGATTGACGATACGCAACTCACCGGCATAGCCGCCACTGATGAGGTTTCGCACAATAGAGCCACCAGGCTTGTGTACGTTGTTAGAGCCGCCGATAACGACGATGCTCTGGGGGTTTAGTAGTTCTTGGTTTATCATAAGTGTTGCAATTTGGTGCAAAGATAATATAATATTTCATAATTTCCAAATGTTATTCAAAGAAAATCGCTACCTTTGCATTGTTGAATCAAAAAACATCAGGATGATGAAGAAATTTTTAGTCGTTTTAATTTCGTTAGTTATGCCGTTTGCATTATTTGGTCAGACATACAGTGCCCTCTGGAAAAAAGTGAGGGAGGCGGGAGAAAAAGACCTGCCCCAGACCCAGTATGAGGTGTTGCAGCAGATCGTGAAGAAAGCGACGAAGGAGAAAGCCTACGGACAGTTGCTGGAGGCTGAACTCGGAAGCGCTCAGGCGATGACATCCATCGCCCCCGACTCGCTGAAGCCTGCGATGGAACGTCTTAGTGAGCATGCTGAGGCGACGAAGGACGTGGTGCTGAAGACGATTTACCAGACGGTACTCTATAAGGTCTATTGCTCCAACGCCTATGCGCTCGACAAACTGAGCGGTGGAAGAGAGGTAAGGTACAAGAAGCCTGAACTGACGGAAGAACTCTGCCGGCAGTTGGCCCAAGTGAAGGACAAGACCTATGACCCCTTCGTGAAAGAAGGGGCTGATAGCAAGATCTTCGACCACGATATGCTGATTGTGGTGGGAGCCGAACTGGACGACTATGAACCGCTGTACAACTATTATCAGAAAGCGGGCAATCGCGCGGCGACCTGTCTGATGGCTGCCAAAGTGTATCAGTGGGATAAGGGCGATGCAGGCAAACTGGACTCGCTAATGGAGGTCTATGGTGACCTGCCTGAGGCTGGTGAACTGGCCCTGACCCGTTATCGCACCACCAAGGGCGATATGACGGCAGAAGAGAAAGTAAGCTATATCGACAACGCCCTGAACCGCTGGGGCAGTTGGAAGCGGATGAATTCGCTCCGTAATGAGAAAAACAGGCTGATCAACCCGCAGTATCGCGTGGGTTATGAACTTCAGGTGAACCAGCCGATGCAGGATATGGTAATCAAACTGGATGATTTGCGCCATATCTCGTCGCTGCAGTTGAAGGTTTATAAGGTGGATGCCAATGGCGACATCGATATCCGTCCGAACTATGCCGAAGGCTACAAGAAAATAAAGCCCTTGTTGAGCGAAACGCCCGTGAAGGTGGAGCGTGTCTATACGGGCAAACAACCCTACGACATCTTCAAGGACTCCCTGACGCTCGAAGGACTGCCCGTAGGCGTCTATATGCTGGAGTTCTCGACGAATCCATCGACGGAGGTGATCCGTCAACTCTATTTCGTGACGGATGTCTATACGGTGGCAGAGAGTCTGCCTGACAAGACGACCCGTTATGTGGTGGTCAGTGCTACTACGGGCCAGCCTATCGCCAATGCCCACCTGCGCATCGAGGAGTACGTATCCTATAACAAATATGATATCTCGAATGTAAGGACGGATGCCCAAGGAGAATATCTGTATAAGAGCAAGCACAACGGACGTTGCGAGGTGTTTGCCTATACCGACAACGACAAGGCCTGTCCGGAGATGAATGTCGCTAACCGTTACAGGTATTATGTAGATAACTATGATCCGGAGCGTACGGACGTCTTTACCGACAGGGCCATCTATCGTCCAGGACAGACGGTGCATGCGGCTGCGATGGTCTATACCGTAACGGACGGCTATAAGCACGCTGTCCTCCAAGGCAAGCGGATGACATTCTACCTGCTCGATGCCAACAGAAAAGAGGTGAAGCAACTGACGGCCACGACGGATGAATACGGTGTGGCAGCAGTCGATTTCACGTTGCCTACCACTGGACTCACGGGAGGCTATAGCATCCGGGTGAATAACAAATACGAATATATCCGCGTCGAGGAATACAAACGTCCTACCTTCAGGGTGGAATTCGACGATGTGAAGCAGCACTACGAGGCAGGCGACACGGTGGAGGTTCGAGGCAGGGCCCTGACCTACGCAGGTGTCCCCGTTCAGGGTGCCGAGGTAGAATATACGGTGGAACGCCGTACGGCCTTCTGGTGGTATCGCTCTCTGCGTTACTATGATATGAATGTTCTGGGCATAGACCGCAATAATGAAGAGATGTTCAAAGGTGAGGCTGTGACTGAGGCCGATGGCTCCTTCGTTGTGAAGATGCCACTGATTATCCCTGAGAGTGAGTATCCGCTGTTCTTCAACTTCGTTGTGGATGCAGATGTGACGGATACGGCTGGTGAGTCCCAGTTAGGGGTTTTCTCGTTGCCTTTGGGTAACCGCAAGACCACGCTGAGTCTCGATCTCGAGGATGAGGTGCTGCTGGAGAGCAAACCCACGATGACCTTCCATCTGCGCAATGCCGCAGGCAAGGATATCGATGCCAACGTGAAATACAAGATAGACGGCTTTCATATGTGGTGTGACTGGCCCACGCAGAAGAAGATAGAACTGTCGGAGATGCGCCTGAAGAGTGGCAAACATACGGTGGAGGCCATCTGTGAGGGCGACACGCTGAAGCAAGATTTCGTGGTGTTCTCCGTAGAAGATACGAAGCCTGCCGCAGAGACCGACGACTGGCTGTGGGTATCGCGCTACGTGTTCTATGAGGATGGGACGCCTGTTACTGTTCAGGTGGGTTCGTCGGACAAGGATGTGCACATCGTCTATAGTATCGTTGCCAATGACAAGATCCTGGAGACAGGGGCTGTGGATAAGACCAACGAACTCATCAACCGCAAGTTCATCTATAAAGAGGAATACGGCGATGGCGTTACACTGCACTATGCCTGGGTGAAGAAAGGCAAGTGCTACAACCACCAGGTGATTATCCACCGTCCCATGCCCGACAAGCAACTCAAACTGGAGTGGAGCACCTTCCGTGATCGTCTGACACCTGGACAGGAAGAAGAGTGGACCCTCACCGCGAAGCATCTTGACGGTACACCTGCCGATGCGATGTTGATGGCAACGCTCTACGACCAGAGCCTTGATCTGTTGGGGAAGCACAATTGGCGCTTCTACCTGTTTAGCTCTTATAAGTTGTCATATCCCGAGTGGACCTTCCCAATCCGAAACGGGGTATCGATCATGGGCGCTTATCGCTGGTCGCCGATGGATGAACGCTCCATCGTGCTGAGCCAGTTCGACCACGAAGTCTATCCCTCTTGGCGCAATATCCTCTATGTTGGTATCAACAGTACCCGTCGGTTGGGAGGCGTCAAAATGGCTAGGGTGGAATCCAGCGCTATGGGAGCCGGACTGCCTATAGTGGAGGATTTGGCTGTTATCGATGAGGACGCCGCTGAAAAGGTGGTTTCATACCAGAGTGCCTCGGCAAAGGACGCTGTCACGGGTATGGACACGGGTGTCGAGGAGGCCTTGAAGGGACGTATTGCTGGATTGGATCTCGTCCATCCGGATCAGGAGGCAGCGCAACCGCCTTTGCAGATCCGTGAGAACCTCGACGAAACTGCCTTCTTCTATCCCCAGTTGACAACGGATGCAGAGGGTAGGATAGCCCTGAAGTTCACGTTGCCGGAGAGTCTTACTACTTGGCGTTTCATGGGTCTTGCCCATACGAAAGATATGTATTATGGTACAATCGAAGGCAGTGCCGTAGCCCAGAAGGAAGTGATGATACAGCCCAATATGCCGCGCTTCATCCGCGAGGGTGACGAGGCCACCATCACGGCCCGTATCTTCAATATCAGTGAGAGGGACATCAGCGGCAAAGCCACCCTGCGACTCATCAATCCCGAGAACGACGCAGTGGTCTATGAACGGACAGAACCGTTCGCACTCGCTACTGGTGCCACCACCACGGCCTCGTTCCCTCTGTCGATTTCCAAGTCTTACGTCGCACCTCTCATCTGTCAGGTGATGGCAGTAGGCGAAGGCTTCAGCGATGGCGAACAGCACTATCTGCCGCTGTTGCCTGCTACGGAACGTGTCATCGTCACCGTGCCCTTCACCCAGATTGAGCCTGGCACGAAGACCATCGACCTGTCGCAGTTGATTCCTACAGACGGTACGAACGGCAAACTGACGATGGAATATACCAACAACCCTGCATGGCTGATGATACAGACATTGCCCTATCTCGGCTCGCCCATCGACGACGACGTCATCTCGCAGGCTACCTCCTATTATGCCAACAGCATCGGACAGTACCTCATCGATCAGAACCCGAAGGCCAAGACCGCCTTCGAACTCTGGAAACAAGAGACTGGTGATGAAACCTCGCTGATGAGTGCCCTGGAGAAGAATCAGGACCTGAAGGAACTGATCCTCAGTGAGACCCCCTGGGTGATGGATGCTGATGGCGAGGCAGAACAGAAGCAGCGCCTGGCCGACTTCTTCGATGCGAACACCATGCAGATGCGCCTCTCGTCGGCTCTCGACAAGATGCGGAATCTCCAAAGGGGCTACGGCGGCTGGTCGTGGTGGCCCGATATGCCAGGCTCCTTCTATATGACGGTGGCGGTCTCTGAGATGCTGGTGCGTCTGAACGCCCTCACTGGCACGAAGCCCGCCACCAGCAGTATGCTCGACAGATCGTTCGCTTTCATGGGTCGCGAGATAGTCGATATGGTGAATGAGATGAAGAAACAGCAGAAGAAAGGCTATAAGCCCGGCTTCCCCAGTCTGAAAGCCCTCCAGTGGCTCTATCTATGTACCCTCGACGGACGCACGCTGCCGTCGGATGTGCAGGCTGCCAACGCCTACCTGATGCCGCTGCTGAAGAAGGAAATCAAGAACCAGAGTATTTATGAGAAAGCCCTGACGGCCATCATTCTCTCGAAGACCGATCCGAAGCGTTCCGCCGAATATGTGAAGAGCTTGAAGGAATATACCGTCTATCGCGAGGAGATGGGACGCTATTACGACACCCCGCGTGCCGGCTACTCCTGGTGTGACTATAAGATCCCCACGCAGACGATGGCCATTGAGGCCCTGCAGCGACTCTCGCCCGACGACCAGCAGACCATCCGCGAGATGCAGCGCTGGCTTCTCCAGTCGAAGCACACCCAGATATGGGACACCCCCATCAACAGCGCCAATGCCGTCTATGCCTTCCTCAATGGCACCCCGTTGCTGCTCGATGCCGACAATGCCACCATCACCGTCGATGCCAAGCCCTTGGAGATGCCGAAGGCAACGGCTGCTATCGGTTATGTGAAGGCACCTGTACCTGTAGAGAGCAAGAGCCTCACCGTGGAGAAGACCTCCGAGGGTACCTCGTGGGGCGCCGTCTATGCACAGTTCACACAGCCCACGAAGTCCGTCGCCGACCAATCGTCAGGCCTCAAGGTCACTCGTGAGATAATATCCGACCCGCAGCCCTCAAACACCTATAAAGTCGGCGACCGCGTCACCGTCCGCATCATCATCGAGGCCGACCGCGACTACGACTTCGTGCAGGTGATTGATAAGCGTGCTGCCTGTCTGGAACCCGTGAACCAGTTGAGTGGCTACTACAGAGGCTCCTACTGCACTCCGCGCGACTATTCTACGAACTTCTATTTCGATATGATGTCGAAAGGCAAGCACGTTATTGAGAGAGAGTACTACATCGATCGTCCTGGCGTCTATGAGACTGGTACTTGTACCGTCCAGTGCGCCTATGCCCCAGAGTTCCATGGAACAACCCATTCCCAAACCCTCACAGTCAAACCATGATTATGAAGAAAATATTATTGATACTTTTCACTTTTCACTTCTCACTCCTCACTTCTATGGCCCAAACCTTGGAAGTGTCTCAGGCCAAAGTGAATGCAGGTCGTACGGGCTTCCAGCAACCCATCACCGCCACGTTTGAACTCCGCAATAAAGGTCGCCGCCGGCTCCTCATCGAGAGCGTGAAGCCCGACTGTGGCTGTACGGCCGTCGAATACCCCAAAGAGGTGGCCGCAGGCGAGAAGTTCACCATCAAGATGACCTACGATGCCAAGATGCTGGGTCACTTCCAGAAGATGGCCGCCGTCGTCAGCAACGGCTCCCAGAAACCCGTCTATCTGACCATGCGGGGCCTCGTGGTGCCAGAGGTGCTCGACTATACCGGCAACTACCCCCTCGCATTAGGAAACATGCTCTACGACAACAATGTCCTCGAGTTCGATGACGTCAACAAGGGCGACACCCCGATGCAGGAGATCCATGTGATGAACAACGGTGAGGAGCCCATGCAGCCCCACTTGATGCACCTGCCGCCGTATCTCTCTGCCACCATGAAACCCGAAATCCTCGAACCCGGCAAGGGCGGCACCCTCTCCGTCACCCTCAACTCCGACAAACTCCGCGACTTTGGGCTGACGCAGACCTCCGTCTATCTGGGCCGCCGTCTGGGAGAGAAGGTCAGCAAGGACAGTGAGATACCCGTCTCCGTGGTGCTGCTGCCCCATCTGCAGGACTACGACGAGTTCAGCAAGGCCCTCGCCCCCCAACTCCAGATATCGGCTACGGACATCGATTTTACCGACTTCGGCGGCAAGAAGAAAAAGACCACTGACGTGGTGCTTTACAATACGGGTAAGACCACGCTGAAGATCTCCTCCATGCAACTCTTCACCACCGGACTGAAGGTGACATTGAGCAAGCAGGAACTCGATCCCGACCAGACCGCGCTGCTGAAGATCACAGGCTATGCCGAAGACCTTCAGAAACTGCGCACCAAGCCCCGTATCCTTATGATTACCAACGACCCCGATCACGCCAAAGTGGTTATTAATATTAATGTGAAATAGAATGGAGCATCCAGAGAACAGTTCAGAATATGCAGGCCTGCAGGTCAATAGCGGCGTCAAGCAGCCCCCTATCGTCAACCCCTATCTGAAGCGGAACAAGCGTCGCGAACTCACCTCGGCGGAGATGGTTGAGGGTATCCTTAAAGGCGACGTCACTGTCCTCTCGCAGGCTGTGACCCTCATCGAGAGTGTCAACCCCGACCATCAGGCCAAGGCCCAGGAGGTTATCAACAAGTGTCTGCCCTACAGCGGCAACTCTGTCCGCGTGGGTATCAGCGGCGTGCCCGGTGCCGGCAAATCCACCAGTATCGACGAGTTCGGCATCCACGTGCTCAAGGAGAAAGGCGGCAAACTTGCCGTCCTCGCCATCGACCCCTCGTCGGAACGTACCAAGGGCAGCATTCTCGGCGATAAGACACGTATGGAGAAACTCGCCCTCCATCCCGACTCCTTCATCCGCCCCAGTCCGTCGGCAGGCTCATTGGGCGGTGTGGCCCGCAAAACCCGCGAGACCATCATCCTCTGCGAGGCGGCAGGCTTCGACAAGATCTTCGTCGAGACGGTGGGTGTGGGACAGAGCGAGACCGCCTGTCACTCGATGGTCGATTTCTTCCTGCTCATCCAGGTGGCAGGCACGGGTGATGAACTTCAGGGCATCAAGCGCGGCATCATGGAGATCAGCGACGGCATTGTCATCAACAAGTGCGACGGCGACAACGTCGATCGTTGCCAGATGGCAGCCACCAACTTCCGCAACGCCCTCCACTTCTTCCCCATGCCCGACAGCGGTTGGAGCCCGAAGGTGCTCTGCTATAGCGGCTTCTACGGCACGGGTGTGAAGGAAATCTGGGACATGATCTACGAGTATTTCGACTTCGTGAAGGCCAACGGCTATTTCGACTACCGCCGCAACGAACAGTCGAAGTACTGGATGTACGAGAGCATCAATGAGCACTTGCGGCTCAACTTCTACAACAACCCCGCTATCCGTGCACAATTGCAACCCGCAGAGCAGATGGTCCTCGCCGGCCAGAAGACCTCCTTCGTCGCCGCCCAAGACCTCCTCGATATGTATTTTGACTTATTAAAAAAAACTGTGTAATCTGTGGCTATGATTCAGATTGAGATTGATAGTGGCAGTGGCTTCTGTTTCGGCGTGACCACCGCCATCACCAAAGCCGAGGAAGAACTGGCTTCCCAACGTGTCTCAGGGGATAAGGAAACCCCCGATAAGCCAATCCTCTACTGTCTCGGTGATATCGTACACAATGGTATGGAGTGCGAACGCCTTCGTAAGATGGGACTCATCACCATCAACCACGATGACCTCCGCCAACTTCACGACGTGAAAGTGCTTCTGCGGGCCCACGGTGAGCCGCCGGAGACCTACGAACTGGCGCGTCGCAACAACATCGAGATCATCGATGCCACCTGCCCCGTGGTGCTCCAACTCCAGAAGCGCATCAAGCAACAATATACCTCACAACTCCCCTCCTCCTCCCCCGCTCAGATCGTAATCTTTGGCAAGAAAGGTCACGCTGAAGTGCTTGGGCTCGTGGGGCAGACCAACAGCACCGCTATCGTCATCGAGAGTTTCGACGAGGTGAAGGATCTTGACTTTAACAACGACATCTACCTTTACAGCCAGACCACGAAGTCGCTCGACGAGTTCCATCGTATCATCGACTACATCTCCTCCCATATCTCCCCGGAGGCCACCTTCAAGAGTTTCGACACCATCTGCCGCTCCGTAGCCAACCGTATGCCGAATATCTCGCAGTTTGCCACCCGCCACGACCTGATTCTCTTCGTCTGCGGGCGGAAAAGCAGTAATGGCAAGGTGCTCTTCAACGAGTGTCTGCGTGTCAACCCCAACACCCACCTGATAGAAGACCCGCAGGAGATACAGGCCGAGTGGTTGGAGGGCATCCAGACGGTAGGCATCTGCGGTGCCACCTCTACCCCCAAATGGTTGATGGAACAGTGCCGTGAGGCCATACAAGATTTAAGACATACGAAACTGCAGGCATGAAGTTTGTCGACAGTGTCATCAGACAAAACGGAGAGTAGAATCATAGAGAAACAATGCAAAGATAAAAAATCCCCGAAAGTCAAAGGGCTTTCGGGGATTTTCTTAGAGTAGTGGTCCGTGTCCCATGCAACTGGTGGTCGTGATGGCCGTCAGGAAGGCTGTGAGCGCGGCTACTATCACCTTCACCGCAATCTCAATGAATCCTTTCTTTCTCATCGTTCTTAGTTCTTAGTTCTTACCTCTTAGTTCTTAGTTCTAAGTTCGATTCACTGATCCGGTTGTCGCCGCCGCCGTTGTCGCCGCCGTTGTCATCGCCGTTGTCACCGCCGCCGTTGTCGCCGCCTTGACTGGTTCCGCCGCCTTGGTTCTCACCGCCATTGCCGCCTTGGTTCTCACCGCCGTTGCCGGAGTTGGTGCCGCCGTTCTGCGAGCCGCCGTTGCCGCCCTGGTTCTCACCGCCGTTGGGCTTGTCACCGCCTTCGCCCTCATTCTCCTTGTCGCCCTTGCCGTACTTCGGAAGCACATACTGGCGATAGTACTTGATGAGTTCGTTCACCTGCGAGATCACCCCCTCGATGCCCTCTGTGTCATCCTCGATGACGGCAGAGGCATTCAACTTCAGCACCAGTTCGCGGTACGCCTCATCGGCCGCATTGCGGGCGTTGGCCAGGGCAGCCTTCTCCTTCTGCATCCGCTCGTCGTTGCGCTGCGAGAGTAAGGTACGCACCGCCTCGTTGGAGGTCTTCAACTGGGTGACGAGTGAGGTCAGTCCCAGTGCCGTGATGTGTCCGCCGGCCACGTTGTCATCCTCCATCTCCTTCACGCTCTCCTCGGAGTAGTTCTCGTTCACGTCCACGTTGTACTTCTTGATGATGTTCCAGAGGTACGTGGCCGCACTCTTCTTCTCCATGTCGAAGGTGAACTTGGTGTACATCTGCACCTGTTTCTTCAGGGCGGTGTAGAGGATGTCACGGCGCGTGTCCTCGTCGGCGATCTGCTGGGTGTACTCACTGGAGTGGCTGATCTTGTACGCCTCGTCCACCTTTGCCACACC
>CAJODF010000037.1 GCA_905233555.1 uncultured Prevotella sp.
TGACCGCCGAAAATCTTAATGCCCAGTCGCTGAGCTGCGCTCTCACGACCGTTCTTA
This sequence comes from uncultured Prevotella sp., assembly GCA_905233555.1. GTDB lineage: Bacteria > Bacteroidota > Bacteroidia > Bacteroidales > Bacteroidaceae > Prevotella. Next base: position 58 of record CAJODF010000037.1, read on the forward strand.
GAACTACCTACACCTTTTTTATGAGCCATTTCTAAGTCCTCCCTGATTTAAGCGATTACTGATTTAACTTCAACCTGTGTGAACTGCTCACGATGACCGTTGCGCTTACGAGAGTCCTTGCGACGCTTCATCTTAAACACAATCACCTTGTCGCCTTTTACGAGCGGGTTGATTACCTCACACACTACTTTTGCTCCCTCTACGGTCGGAGCACCTACCGTCACTGCACCGTCAGCATCTACGAGCAGCACCTTGTCAAATTCAACAGTTTTGCCTTCCTCGGCATCTTTGATGTGGTGAACAAAGAGCTTCTGTCCCTGCTCCACCTTAAACTGCTGACCCTGAATGTCTACAATTGCGTACATTATTTATTATTGTATTAAAGGGTTTTTTCCGCGAGGCGGTGTACGTCCGTACACACTTCATTCAGCCCCCACGGACTCTAATCGGGGTGCAAAGGTACTAATTTTAAGTGAAAAGCGAATAGTGAAAAGTGAATAGTGATTTAGTTTTAGGAAAATTTAACTATTTTGCATAGGGACAAAAATAAAGCGACGACTTTCGCAAGTGATCGCTCCTTATCTTCAATAGGTATTAGCTTCCTAAGGTAAAAAGATTGTTTTCAGGATAACGGTTGCAAAGGTATGGAGTTTTTTCGGAACAGCCAAACTTTTTTGTGACTATTTTCCTATTCTTTTCTCTGTGCGCCCGCACAACAATAAATTTTATCAAATATTAACACAATAATTGTGCAATCGTTTGATTTTGACGACGAAATTGGGATTTTTATCGATGAAATCCCAATTGTCATTCTTCATCCTTAGTTGCTTCGCCGTTAGGTGCCTCTGTCGGTTCGGGACTGGCCTCTGGATTCTCTGCTGGCTCAATGGGCTTTTGAACAGGGTTGCCATCTTCATCCAACTCGATGTATTCATCTATGCCTTCAAGACCGAGTGAGTCGAGACTGATGGAATCAGAATCTGCCACATGATAGGTATAAGCACAGTTCATATACATCTCCTGACGGATATTCTCATCCTTCGGTTTACCGAACTTGGCATGGTACTGCTGGAAGTTTTTGTCACCCAGTACACTCTGGAAGAAATAGCCACAAATGGGTAAAGCTGTGCGGGAACCTTGTCCCAATTGACCTGTACGGAAATGGATACTACGGTATTCGCCACCTACCCAGGCACCAGCCACGAGTTTTGGTGAGACGCCTACAAACCAAGCATCAGAATGGTTGTTCGATGTACCTGTCTTACCACCGAACTCCGTGTCTTTGTCGTAGGCGCCGACATAGCCCCACAGACTCATCGACGTACCACCACGTTCACGCAGTCCGCCTAGCAACATCTGCTGCATCAGATACGCACTCTTATAGGGAATCGCCTGGCGCTGTTCCGTAGGTCCGACGTAGATCTCCTTGCCATCCCGGTCGAGGATACGGACCACCAGTACCGGTTCATGCATCTTACCATCGTTGGCAATAGTACAATAACTATTCACCAACTCTAACAGGTTCACGTCACTGGAACCGAGAGCCAGCGACGGAGTGGGGTCGAGTTTGCTCTTGATTCCCATGTTATGTGCCGTATTCACAATATTCTGGATACCTACTTCCTGTCCTAATTTCACAGCAATGGAATTGACGCTTTGGGCAAAGGCAACTTTCAGGGGCATCGAGTCGCCGGTAAAGTAACCATTGGCATTCGTAGGAGCCCACGTGGTTTCTTTTTTCTTGGCAGGATCCCATGCCTTCATGGCAAAGTAGGAGTCCATACGACGGTCGCATGGGGTGAGTCCCTGATTCATGGCTTCTGTATAGACGAAGAGTTTGAAAGTAGAACCGGGCTGACGCATGGCCGTCACTTTATCGTATTTCCACGATTTGAAATCGACATCGCCCACCCACGCTTTTACATGTCCAGTCTCGGCTTCCATCGCCACGAATCCGCAGTGCATGAAATGAACCATATATCGGATGGAGTCCATCGTTGACATTTCCTTCTCTATCTGTCCACCGTCATAATCAAAGACTTTTACTTTGTGAGGCAGGTTCAGGTAGTAGTTGATAGAGTCCTGATTGCCGTTAAATTTCTGTGAGAGTTGTTTGTAATATGGTTGTCTTTTGGCGATATCTTCGATAAAGTTCTTAATCTCCTGATGGTGCTCGTCCTGCCAGGGATTTGTGCTGCCCCAGTGCGAGTTGAAGTTGCTTTGCACCTGACGCATCTGTTTACGGGCAGCCTCTTCGGCATATTTCTGCATACGAGTGTCGATGGTGGTGTATATCTTCAGACCTTCGGTGTAGAGGGCATTGCGGTTGTCGTAATATTCCTCGCACCAGTCTTTCAGATAGTCAGCCACGGCCTCACGGAAATAGTTGGCTTCACCGTCGTAAGCGGACTCCACGCTATAGTCGAGTTTGATGTCGAGTTGCTTCAACGAGTCGCAGGCCTCGGCTGTGAGGTCACCATGCTGCTGCATCAGGTCGAGCACGATATTGCGGCGCTTCAGCGAATTCTCGGGATTGATAAGCGGATTATAATAGGTGGTGGCCTTGAGCATACCCACGAGGATGGCTGCTTGTTCTGCCGTCAGATCCTTCGGCGCACAACCGAAATAGGTCTTACAGGCGGTCTTGATACCGAAGGCGTTGGAACCGAAGTCAACGGTGTTGGCATATTGCGTCAGGATCTCGTTCTTCGTGAAGAACCATTCGAGTTTGTAGGCGGTAATCCACTCCTTGCTCTTCATAATGAGCATCTTCAGACCCGGGATGTTGCCTAAGAGTCCTGTAGAGTATTCGCTTCGGGTGCGGAAGAGGTTCTTCGCCAACTGTTGGGTGATGGTAGAGGCACCACGGGCATCTCGGTGCAGGATATACTCCTTGGCGACAGCGGCAAAGGCGGTGAAGTCGATGCCGTGATGGGAGTAGAAACGCTCGTCTTCGGTATCGATGAGGGCCTTCCAGAAAACGGGGTTCACTTCCTCATAAGTAACGGGAGTACGGTTTTCGCTGAAGAACTTACCGATGGTCTTGCCGTCTGCACTATAGATAATGGAAGCCTCGGCAGGACGCTTATTCTTGATGGTCGTCATCGAGGGCGACTTACCGAAGAGCCAGAGGAAATTTGTATCGACGGCGCCCAGATAAAGAAAGAATGCCGCAACTAATGAAACCACACCTGCTAATATCTTGACATACCAGGGACGTCCCTTGTACAGATTCTTATACCATGGCCATATACCCTTTATCCAACCAATAACTTTTGCAAATATCTCTTTCATGATTATATAGATAATATGTAGTTAATGATATCCTCTTTCTGATCCGGATGAAACCACTTCATCTGTTCGTCTTTCTTATACCACGTCAGTTGCTTGCGGGCATAGCGGCGGGTATTCCCCTTGATGCGTTCTATGGCTTCCTCCAACGTCCATCGACCTTCCAGGTAATCAAACAATTCTTTGTATCCTACCGTATTCAATGCGTTTAAACTCTTCAAGCCAATCAATCCTTTTGCTTCCTCTAGGAATCCCTTCTTCATCATTTCATCTACGCGGGCATTAATCCTGTCATAGAGTTCCTGACGTTCCCGGTTCAGCCCAATCTTAATCATTCGGAAAGGACGTGATTTCTTTTCCCTTTTGCGGAAAGATGTATAGGTTTTTCCCGTCATCGTACAGATTTCAAGGGCATGTACCACCCGTTTGGGATTCTGTCTGTCAACGATTTCGTAATAGTCGGGATCGAGCCGTTGCAATTCCTTACAGAGACTTTCAAGGCCTTCTTCCTGCAGTCGTCGCTTCATTGTGGCACGGGTCTCGTCATCAATAGTCGGGATGTCGTCAATACCGTTACAGACCGCATCAATATACATCATGCTCCCGCCTGCCATTAGTGCGTAGTCGTGCGTCTTGAACAATGTATCCAACAACGCTAAAACCTGTTGCTCATAGAGCGAGGCGCTGTAATAGTCTTCCAAACTTAACGTACCAACGAAGTAATGCTGCACCTCTCGTCGCTCCTCGTCAGTAGGACTGGCCGTGCCGATTTTCAGTTCCTTGTAAATCTGCCGGGAATCGGCATTGATGATCGGGATGCCGAAGTGCTTGGCTATGTCGATACAGAGGCGGGTCTTGCCGACGGCTGTGGGGCCTGTGATAACGATGAGCGTTTTCTCCAATTACCTGATGACTCCACGTTTTGAGTTTTCGATGAAGGAACAGATATACTCTACTTCCTTCGAATCGGGGAACTGTTCGCGGGCCATGGCAATGCCGTCTTTCAATACCCCCTGTGAATAGATGATACGGTAGGCATCATGGATGGCATCAATGGTCTCCCTCGAAAAGCCCCTGCGGCGCAGTCCGACGAGATTCACACCCGCATAGCGGATAGGCTCTTTGCCGGCCAACACATAGGGAGGGATATCCTGACTGGTACGTGTACCACCCTGTACCATGATAAAACTGCCTACGTGGGTAAACTGGTGGAACAGACAAGTGGCAGATATGATAGCACAGTCGTCGATAATCACCTCACCTGCAATCTTCGTCGAGTTACCGATGATGCAGCCATTGCCAATCACGCAGTCGTGAGCCACGTGCATATTCTCCATCAACAGGTTGCCATTGCCGACAATGGTCGTTCCCTTTGAGGCCGTACCGCGACTGATGGTAACGTTTTCGCGAATGGAGTTGTTGTCTCCGATCTGGCAAGTGGTGTCCTCACCCTTGAACTTCAAATCCTGAGGCTTCGTTGAGATCGAGGCACCTGGGAAGAATTCGTTATTGCTTCCGATACGGGCACCGTAGTGTACGGTCACATTGTTCAGGAATGTATTGTTGTCACCGATGACAACGTTCTTGTCAATCACACAGAACGGACCGATGATATTGCCGTCGCCCAGTTTTGCCTCTGGGTCTATAATTGCTAATGGATGTATCTGATTTGCCATGTCTTATTTATTTTTTACAATTTGTGCGGTAAACGAGGCCTCTGCTACCACTGTGTCGCCTACGAAGATATAACCCTTCATCGATGAGATGCCGTGACGGACAGGTGCCAACAGGTCAACCTTGAAGATGAGTGTGTCGCCAGGAACTACCTTCTGACGGAACTTTACGTCGTCGATCTTCATAAAGTACGTGCTCCAACGCTCCGGCTCTTCAAGCGTGTTCAATACCAAGAGACCACCGCATTGCGCCATTGCCTCAATCTGCAGCACGCCTGGCATCACGGGCTCCTGTGGGAAGTGTCCCTGGAAGAAGGGCTCGTTGGCCGTGATGTTCTTGATGCCGACGATGGTGTTGGCGCCTAATGAGATGACTTTATCCACCAACTGCATAGGATAGCGGTGGGGCAGCAGTTCACGGATGCGGTTCACATCCATTACCGGCTCTTCGTTGGGATCATAAAAGGGAGCCTGTATCTCGTGTTTGCGGATTTCCTTCCGCATCAGTCGGGCAAACTTGTTGTTGATGGTATGTCCAGGACGGGTGGCAATGATACGTCCCTTGATGGGCTTGCCGATGAGGGCCATGTCACCGATGATATCCAAGAGTTTATGACGTGTACACTCATTGTCCCATTGCAGCGGCTTATGCTGGATATAACCCAGTTCTGTAGCATCGCGATGCTCCACGCCAAGCATATCAGCCAACATGTCGAGACGCTCCTGTGTGGTCTGTCGCTCATAGATCACGATGGCATTATCTAGGTCGCCGCCCTTGATGAGGTTAGCCTGCAACAGCGGCTCAATATCACGCACGAACACAAACGTACGGGCCGACGCAATCTCTGTGGCGTACTTTTGGGGATCGTCGAGGGTAGCAAACTGTGAACTGATAAACTTCGACTCGAACGAACACATGGCCGTAATCGAGAATGCCTCGTCGGGCAGGATGGTGATGCACGAACCGGTCTTCTCGTCCTTTACTTCAATCTTCTTGCGGATGACGTACCAGTCCTTGGGGGCATTTTGTTCCTCAATACCCACCTCCTTGATCTTATCGACATATTGGATGGCTGAGCCGTCAAGAATCGGAAACTCCGGACCGTTCACCTGTATCAGACAGTTGTCGATACCAAAGGCATAAAGGGCCGACAGTCCATGCTCAACGGTTGATACCTTGGCATCTCCTTTTCCGAGCACCGTACCGCGCTGGGTATCCACCACATTCTCCGCAATCGCATCGATAGTGGGTTCTCCCTCCATGTCAATACGCTGGATTTTATAGCCGGTATTCTCTGGTGCGGGATTGAATGTCACCGTCAGATTGAGGCCGGTATGCAGTCCCTTGCCAAACAAGGAGAAACTGCCTTTCAATGTTTTTTGCTTCATATCTTAGTCTTTCTTTTTGAGTTCATCTATTTCCCGCTGGAGTTGGGCAATCTGCCGATACATCTCGGGCAACTTGGCATCGAGTGCACGGGCCTTGAAGTACATCTTGGGATTGACGGCGGGCGCACCGATGAGTTGTTCGCCGTCGCCCTTGGTATTACCGATGACACCAGCCTGAGCGCCCACAAAGGTCTTGTCGGCCACCTGGATATGTCCAGAGAAGCCTGCCTGTCCACCGATCATACACCAAGCGCCGATCTTCGTCGAGCCAGCCAGACCTACCTGAGCCGACATGACGGTGTTTTCGCCGACCTCACAATTGTGGGCTATTTGAATCAGGTTGTCTAACTTCACGCCCTTGCGAATAACGGTCTGACCCATCGTCGAACGGTCGATACAGGTATTGGCGCCAATCTCTACGTTATCCTCTATCACCACGATGCCAATCTGCGGGATTTTGTCATAGCCTTCCGTATTCGGCGCAAAACCGAAGCCGTCGGCACCTATCACACAACCTGCATGGATTGTTACATTATTTCCCAATTTGCAGCCTTGATAGATGGTCACGTTCGGAAATATCGTACATTTCTCACCGATGGTCACGCCGTCACCAATGACCGTATGGGGATATACCTGTGTGCCATCACCAATCACCGCACCATCGCCGATACAGGCAAAGGCACCGATATACACATCTTTGCCGATGGTGGCCTTCTCCGAAATATAGGCATTAGGTTCTATTCCCGTTTTGCGGGGCTTCATCGACTCGTACAACTGCAACAGACGAGCCACACTTTCGTAGGCGTTCTTCACGCGGATCAACGTAGCAGCAACGGGCTTCTCTAATTCCACGTCTTCGTTGATGAGAACCACACTCGACTGTGTATCGTACAAAAAATGGGTGTATTTGGGGTTCGAGAGAAACGAGATGGCTCCCGGTTTTCCTTCTTCTATCTTTGCGAACGTATTGACGGCAGCCTGTTCGTTACCTTCCACACGACCACCAATCATATCGGCTATTTGCTTAGCTGTAAATTCCATATTTTCGCTGTTAATGGATTATCTATGATAATTTTGGCCGCAAAGATAACAAAAATTATTCAAAACGCTGATAACAGAGGTAATATTTTCTTATTTTTTTAGAAAGTAATTGAACATTTAGCAATTCAGAAGCCTCGGAAATGTCGCGAATTGTGCCGTCTTTGTAAAGAATTGCGATACTATCATCCTCGACATTATACATGTCTTTTGAGATGGTGTTGACACTTATCATGTACTGTTTCGCATCCTCGATGGAGATATCCATCTGGGCTGAAATCTCCTTGGCGATCGTCTCGATATGGGTCTTTTCTGCCGGTTCTTCCGTTACCTCGACTTTAAAGATATGACGGTCCAGCATATCCTTGGCCAGCGTAGAAAGGATCTTGTCGTCGTGGTGTTTCCATGCTTTCATCGCACTCCACAGGTCTGAGTCGTCCAGTTCGCCATAGTAGGTCAATGTCTCGGGATGAGAGGCAAACCAATCCGCATCCACGTTGTTCTCCAGGAAATAGAGCAGGGCGGGGGAGGCAAATACCTCCTGTCCCATTCGAATCAGGTTCTTGGCACGATTGAGCATATTTACAAGCACTTTTTCATAGGCCACACAGGTACGGTGCAGATATACTTGCCAGTACATCAGCCGTCGGGTGGTGAGGTAGTTTTCCAATGAGTAGATACCTTTATGTTCTACTACAAGCGAATCGTCTATCACATTGAGCATCTTTATGATACGCGCAGAGCCGATATTACCTTCTGTCACACCTGTATAGAACGAGTCTCGCCTCAGATAGTCCAGCCGGTCCATGTCGAGTTGACTCGAAATCAACTGGTGCAGGAAGTTCTTGGGATAGTCGCCTTTAAAGATGCTGATGGCCAGATTCAACTGCCCGCCGAGGTCGTGGTTGATCTGTTCCATCATCAGCAGCGATATCTCCTCGTGAGAAATACCGTGAATCAACGTATCCTCCAAGACATGCGAAAAGGGGCCGTGCCCGATGTCGTGCATAAGGATGGCTGCTTCCACCGCCTCCGCCTCCGAGTCGAAGATGAAATTGCCTTTTTCCTGTAGCGATCGCACCGCTTCCGTCATCAGGTGGAAGGCCCCGAGCGAGTGCTGAAAGCGGGTATGCCTGGCCCCAGGATATACCACCGAGGCCAGTCCTAACTGGTTGATGCGGTTCAGGCGTTGAAACAACGGATGCTCTACGATGCCGTAGAGCAGTCCGCGGGGAATCTTGATAAACCCGAAAACCGGGTCGTTGATGATCTTAGTGTTGTTCATACATACACTTCTATTTCCACTCGGCAGAACAACTCTTCCATTCTTGGCGGGTAAATCACGAAGGCAGTCGAATACTGGTCCTCTTCGTATTTCTCGTCGATGTAAAGATATTGGGCGTCCTCTCGTTCTACTGGATGTACATAGTAGGTCCTGTCCTGATAGTCTGTGGACTCCTGTTTCAGCACATTCTCTATGAATTGCCTGGCATCGGCCTCATTCGCAAAATAGAGATTGGCCTGCTGCGAGGTGTCCAGACTATAGGTAAAGTAAATGGCATGTGGCGAGGTGGCTTTAATCTGATAGCCGAAAACTTCCTTCTTTCCTTTTTCCACGCCTCGGCCATACACATATATAATTGACTCTACCTCCTCATCCTGCGAACCGTCCTCATAGAGGAAGTTCAGTCCGCTTGCCTCGGCTCCTTCAAAATCCTCATAGCTTTTCATCAGCACCAGCAGGTTCTTCAGTCCGAAGTCCAGAACGTAGGGCGCCTCTGCCGTGGTGTCGGTTTTCAGACTATCTACGACTGTTGAATCGGCCGTGGCTTCTCCCTGCTGTGCGCCGGAGGGATTCGATGTACATGCGGCACAGATGACCGCACTCAGCCCGAGGGCTGCCAATAACTTAGTCTGTTTCATTTATCTTTTGTTATTTTATAAATCTCTGGCACAATAATTTCCAGCGACGCATCGTCCATCATCAAGTCGTGCTCGTGAGGCGTATGAATGATGTGGAGTTTCGACTTGTCACAGTAGTTTTCGTAATTACCAGCCTCGAACTCCATCATCTTTTCCCAATATTTGCGGTTGTCTCCCGTCACGCCCGCAGGAATCTGGTCTGGCTTGAAATAGGTCACATTGCCGTCGAAGAACGATGGACTGTGGTGGGTCAGGTCTTTAGATACATTAACGGCATTCTTAATCATGGCCTCCAGCATACCTGCCTCCCGGAGTTCTGCGAACAATGGACAGGTCTTGAAATAATCTGCGTTGATCTCAGACAACATGCCTTTTGCCTTATTACGCAGGTTGTTATTGCCGAGTGCATGGGAGTCGAGCATGATGAGGTGGTCCACCTGCTCGCCAGCCTGCCTCAACTGACATGCCATCTCGTGAGCCACGACGCCGCCGTAACACCAGCCGCCAAGGATGTATGGCCCCTCGGGTTGGTATTCCTTCAAGATGCGGACATAGTTCGTGGCGATGGCCTTAATACTGTGGCGCACGTCGTCGGGATGATACAGGTTGTATGGCTCGATGACCGCGAAGGAGATGTCGTCACCAATTCTGTCGGCCAACCGGTAGTAGGCGTCGCTGCCGGTATTGGCTGTATGTACAAATACCATCTTGGGACCATCGTTGGCCGAATAGACGCACATCTCTGATGGAGCCCCTTTCTTGATTACGGCAGGCGAACGTTTTTCAGCCTGAGCCGCTTCCTGTTCGTCTTCATCCTTCTTCAACTCCAGCATTTCTATCCAGCCGCTGATCGAAACATCGTCAGGATAATGCGTGGCCAATAGCCTCATCAGCCTTGCCAGATATTGTCTCAGTTGCTGTTGACTGATGGCGATATTATGTGTCAGCACATACAGGAAACTCCGTTGCTTGGCGTGCAGGCAGACCATCTTCATCATACAACTGAATTGCAGGTCGATAGGCTCGCTATATAGCGAATCGCGCAGTCGGCTCAGCGTTTGACTGTTATAGACGGGCGCATCAAACATGGTGAGCGGTATTGTGCGATCGGTAATGACCTGTTGTATCACAGGAACATTGTGATACACGATGGCCGAGCGGAGCCGTTCGTTCTCACGGGCTATGACGTCGAGGGCTTCATGCAGATGTTCTTCGCTGACGATGCTGTCAACCTGTAAGAACACGACATTGCGGTAGTTGGGTGAATCGGGGAAGATCAACTCTCGGAACAGCATCTCGTCCTGCCAGTTCGCAATGGGCAATACCTTCTCGATGTGCTCGCCCCTTGAAGCAAAGTCGTTCTGGATGGTCTCGTATTCATCTTGGGACCACAGTTGTGCATAAGAGATCTCAGCCATTTCTGCAATCTTGCGGAAGGTATTGTACTGCAATATCTGCTTACCGCTGATTTTAATACCTTGTTCGCGGAGTGCTATGGCATATTTCATCGCGTTGAGCGAGGTTCCGCCCATGTCGGTAAACCGTTCGTCAGGACCGATATCGTATTCTGCATCCAACAACTCTGCCGCTGTCAGCATCACCCGGAACAAGACCTCGCTGTCGATCACGCCGGCCGTGTTGCGTTCCCGCTTCGGATTCGGCAATTCCTTGCGCATTACCTTACCGTTGAGGTTACGCGGCAGTGCATCCATCCTTACCCAAACGTCGGGAATCATATATTCCGCCAGATAGTCGGCAATCTCTGCCTTGATGGTTTTCTTGTCCAGTTCCTTGGGCGCTTCGTAATAGCAGGAAAGGTGGTCGGTACCGGCAAGGGGTTTGACCACGACGACTATCTGTCCGACGTCGGTCCGTCCGAGTCGGGTCACAGCATTACCGATTTGCGCCTCCACTTCGCCCGTCTCTATACGGAAACCGCGAAGTTTAATCATATTGTCGGTTCGTCCGAGAATGTCGATATCGCCGTCAGGGGTCATCACCGCCCTGTCGCCCGTATGGAACCAGCGCATACCATCCATAATGAACCATTTCTCTGCGCTCAACTCGGGCAGTTTATGGTAACCGCTCGACATGTAGTCGTTGGAGACAATCAACTCGCCAGCCTCTCCTGAAGCGACGGGATGCAACTCGTCATCGACTATTAGCGTCTTCGTGCTCTGATAGGACTTGCCTACGAGGATGCGCTCCTCATTACCATGTATCTTTTTGGAAACGATAGGGCAAACCTCCGTACTGCCGTAAAGGTTGATCAGGATATTCTCTGACGAACATGGGTGGAAATTGCGCAGTTTCTCGCCGGCTGCGAATACGTGTACGCCGCTCAGGTCGTAGTCTTCAGCCATGATGGCAGCAAGTCCTGAGGGCAGGAAAATGTGAGTGACCCGCGCCTCACGGATGAACTGATAGAGAAAGCCCATATCCTTGCGTGCCAACTCGGGAGCGATGCAAACCGTGCCGCCGTACGTCAGAGGTCCCATGAGGAACATCATGGTAGCGACGAACGGGAAACTCGACATGACGCCCGAGCGGGTGTCGGCATTCATCACCACGTCTTCGTGAATCTTGGCACAATCGGCGATATGCAGCAGCATACGATGATTGTGGAGTACGCCTTTGGGCTTGCCCGTCGTTCCGGAAGTGTAGAGCAGCAGGGCGGGAGAGTCCTCGGAAAGTGCAACGTGGGGAGTGAAGCGTGAAGTATCTTCGTGCTGTTCGTCTAAGAAAACTATTCTCTCTTCCGGGAAATCCAGTTTTCGGCTTTCCCAAAACTCGCGGGTGGTCAGAATCGCCACGGCTTCGGAATCCTCGAGCATGTACTCCAGTCGCTTTTCGGGATAAGCTCCGTCGAACGGAACGAAAATACAACCCGTGCGCAACGCAGCGATGGCGCCCAGCATGATTTCCTTTACATATGGCACATATACCGCCACCGCGTCGCCCTGCTTGGCACCGAGGGATACGAGTATCTGGGAAATGGAAGCACTCCTTGCCTCCAACTCCCCGTAACTCATTTCACCCATAGCATCCTGTACCGCCGTTTTCTGAGGAAACGCCGCAGCATACTTTGATATCAGTTCGTAAATCATACGAAGAACCCTTTTTCGTCCAACTTCTTCAGGAAACGATGCATATAGGCAGAACCTGTTTCGGGCCATGAGAATCCGAGCCGCTCCAGAATGCATGCCGTATAATTGACGTTGATGCTATCGAAACTGATTTCCTGACTACCGTCGCTACTGTTGTAGGCAATCAGACTGCCCACGGCACCGCTGGTCTTTTCGTCAGCTAGTGCCTTGTTCAGCGCTTCGGCCACTTCCTCGTTTTCAGCGCCTCGGATGGAGAAGCCCATGTCGTTCATTGAATGGATGACATCACTCATGAGCGGCCGGTGCGGATTCAGCGGCTGGAAGCATATGCAGTCGTCGGGCGTCTGGGCCAATGCCAGTACAGCCTTTGCCACGCAGTCGATGGGCGAGAACTCCGTCTCGACGTTCAGGTCGTCAAACCCGATCACGCCGAGGGCACGGAAGGCATTGAGCGAATTCATGTAACTGTTCGTCTTGTAATTGATCTGGAATTCACCATCGTCCGACCTCGGTGCCAGGTTTCCTACGCGGCACACTTTGGCCCTCAGTCCGTGCTCCATGATCTGCTCATAGATAAAGCGCTCGGCCATGAACTTCGAGTGGATATACTGGTTGCTGTTGATTTCCTGTCCGGCGAAAAGCACCTGTTCCGTAAACTGATAGTTGACGGGTGGCAGACCGTTCTTGCGACTGCCCATGATGCTGCCGGTAGAGATATGCACCAGTCGGGCATCGTGGCGCAAGCACCATGCCGCCAGATTCTTGACTGACTCCACATTCGCACGTTCAATCTCATTGCCCTTGGCAAAATGCTTCACGCTGGCGGCGCAGTTGACGACGGTCATACCGCTGTGCGGTGCCTTAAACTGCTCCAGCGAAGCCGGATCGGTAGCATCGCCTTCAACGACGAAAATGCGCGAGCCGTAGAGCGCAGCATTATCATCTCCGAAATAGTAGCGCTGCATGGCCTTTAGGCGCTCCTCACCGCTTTCCTCCTTGCCCGGACGGACGAAGCAGTAGATCTTGCCGTCGTGAGCCTTGATGAGTTCGCGAAGCACGTGGCTGCCCAGATAGCCTGTTCCACCTAACAGCAGGACATCGCCAACCTGGTTGCGCTTGCCGCTATGGAAGGTCTCCAACGTATTGCGTGAGAGCAGTTCATGAATCTTGCTGTAGTCGTAGCCGTCAGCACCAACCTCGGGTGGCGTCCAGACACCATAGACGGCATTAGCCGCCGCTTCACCATTCACTTCTGTCTCTGCACTTCCTTCGGTTTCTGCGCCGAGGAACTCAGCCATCATTCTCGGGGTGGTGTAAGAGAATACATCGTTATAGACGAGTTTGTAGCCGGCTTTCTCGGCTGCAATGACGACCTTCATAGCGAGAATGGAACTACCGCCGATTTCGAAGAAGTCGTCCTCGGCACTGACGCGCTCGACGCCAAGCACATGACTGAAGATACCGCAAATATCCTCCTCTGTCTTGTTAGCTGGAGCCACATAGTCGGCGGCCTTACGCTCGGGCTTGGGTAGTGCCTTCTTGTCAACCTTCATATTCACGGTGAGCGGAATCTTGTCGATCTGCATGATGACGGCAGGTACCATATAGGCGGGCTTCTGACTCTTCACGTAGGCGGCGACCGCATCGGTATCGATAGTACCATTGCCGACGACGAACGCAGCCAGATACTTGCCGCCGCTCTCATAGTCGTATGCCTGAACCGTCACGTCCTTGATGCCTTCAAAACCGCGGATCACGGTCTCAACCTCCTTGGTCTCGATGCGGAAACCGCGAATCTTTACCTGACCGTCCTTTCGGCCGACAAACTCCACGTCGCCATTATGACGGTAGCGCACGATGTCACCGGTATGATACATCCTCCACTCGTTGAACGGACACGGCTCGTAGGCCTCGGCCGTCTTGTCGGGACGGTTCAGATAACCACGGCTCGTCTGCGGGCCCGACAGGCAGTATTCGCCTGCAGCACCTGCGGGCAGTCGGTGGTTGGTCTTGTCGAGAATGTAGGCATGGATAGTCGGAATGGGTTGGCCGATTGGGATGTTTGGTTCCCATTGCTTGATGGGGAAGACGCTGACGCCGCAGCAGTTCTCCGTAGGTCCATAGCCGTTGGCAATCGGATAACTGATAGCCGACGGGTCGATGGCGGGACACTTCTCTCCGGCGATAATCAACAGTCGGAGCGTTTCCTGATGGGGATAGTTCTGCGCGAACTGTACGCCGACCTGCGTCGTGAGCAGTAGCGTCGTGATGCGGGTCCGGTCGAAGTAGGCTGCCAGGCGATCCAGATCCATACGGTCTTCTTCCGGCACGATATCAACAGTAGCGCCGACGAGCAGACTACAGAATACATCGGCCATATTCACGTCGAAACTGAACGAGGCGTAGGCAGCCACGTTGTCGTCCTTTGTATAGAACGTATGTCGCATGCCGTGAGCGTAGGCCACGATATTGCGGTTCTCAATCTGACAACCCTTGGGCGCACCCGTAGAACCTGAGGTATAAAGCATGATGAACAGGCTCTCCGGCTTGGGACCTACGGGTTTCGTGTCAGGTTCATCCATCGCGTATAACTCGCTGACGGTAACCGTCTTACCATTATATTCATCAACCACTTCACAAAGGTTGTCGTCGGCTATTAATAGACTGACGCTGGCGTCCTTCACCATGAAGTTCAGGCGCTCCTTCGGATAACTCGGGTCGAGGGGTTCGTAGCCCATACCGGCCTTGACGGTAGCCAGAGGCAGGATAATGGTCTGCTCGTTTCGCGGCAGGATGATGGCGGCCACCTCTTCCTTCAGGTCGGTCTTGCCGGTTATCTCGCAGCCGATCTTGTAAATCTTCGCTGCCAGACTGTCGGTCAGTTCGTCCAGTTCCTTATAGGTATAGGCCTTATCCTTGAATACCGCCGCCTTCTTGTCGGGATTTGCGGCGACAATCTTCTTGAATCGTGTGGCTACGCTGTCGGTCATGTCGTAGTCCAGATCCCAAGGTTTGTTATAACTGTCGAGCAACTGCCATTGTGTCTCGTCGGTCAGACTGATCTGCGAGACGTTTTCGCAGGCAATCAGGCCCTGAGTAGCGTTCTCGAGGCATCGGGCCAGATCGTCCATCATCGTGTCGCTGTACATCGAGGTGTCGTAGGTCACGATAATCTGCGCATCGGTTTCCGAGCCGTCGATAAAGATGGAAATGGGCACTTTGGCGATGTCCGAATCCAGGCTGTGGGTGCTGACGCTGCCACACTTCGTCCGATAATCGTTGATGACGCCGATCTGATAGGCGTATGAGATGGACGGATGGAATTCATATTGGCTGGCAATACGGGCGAAGGGGTAGTCCTCGTGGTCGAGGGTATCGGCAAATCCTTGCGCCACGCGTTGCAGGTAGTCTGTCGTCTTTTCCTTGTGGTTGAGCGTCATGACCATCGGTAGGGTGTTGACAAACATGCCAAACGTGTTGTTGACCTTCAGATTGCTTCTGCCGTTCGAGATGGTGATGATAGACACGATATCCTCACAGACGTAGCGGCCGAAGGTGAGATAGCAGGCTGCCAGATAGACGGCTGCCGGCGTAATGCCTTTTTGCTTGGCGTAGGCCGTCACGGCAGCGATGTCGGTCTTCACGGCTGTGCTCTTTTCCGTATGAGGCAGGTCTTTTGCATAGACGTCGGGTATCAGTTGCGTGGCTTCCTCTACCTCTGCCATCTGCTGACGGAAGAAGTCCTCGGTATCGGCGGAGATTTTTTGTTCTGCTGCAAATTCATAATAGGTGTAGCCTTCGGTCTCGACGGGCTTACCGTCAAGGGCTTCGCATAGACGTTCGAAGAAGAGGTCAATCGTATAGCCGTCGCTCACCAGGTGGTGCATGTCGAGCAGCAGATGCAACTGGTCACCCTTGACAATCTCGAAGCGGATGCAGGGGCCCTTTTCCAGGTCGAAGGGACGGACAAAGTCCTTCTTGTAGGCTTCGAACTCGACCTCGGTCATCGTCTTGACGGGGATGTCGATCCGACAGTCGGGGATAGGCTCCTGAACGATCTCGTCGTTACTGTTCGCCACGAAATGGCACAGGATATACTGATGTGCATCGATGACCTTGCGCACGGCACTTTCGAGGTCTGCCTCGCTGATGCCGTCGGGGAAGTTCATCACGAACGGCAGGTTATAGCGCACGGACTCGGGATTGGCCTGACACTCTGCAAAGACGCCCTGCTGCGGGAAACTCAGCCTGACACTCGAGCCCCCTAAGTTAGGGGGTTGGGGGTCTGAACCAGCGTCAGAGGTATCTTTTTTCTCGGACATAAGCAGTCCGTTCAGTACCTCATTCTCGATACTCTGTATATTACCCTCTGAAAGCAGTTTGCGGGAATTGATCTGCACGCCGAAGCGGTTATAGACCAGCATGGCCAGTTTGATGCTGGCGATGGAGGTCAGTCCCAGGTCGCGGAACAGGTCGGTAATGCCGAACTCGGTGGTGTTGATGACCGTCGAGACGATATCCTTGATTTCCTTCTCCAGCACGTTCAGCGGCGCCTGTACCGCTTGTTTCTTAGCCCCGGCAACCGTTATCTCCGGCTTCGGCAGCGCCTTCTTGTTCACTTTCTGGTTCTGGTTCAGCGGAATGCTGTCGATCTGCATCGTCACGGCAGGCACCATGTACGGCGGCTTCTGCGCGAGGATGAAGTTGTTGAGCGCCTCGACGTCGATCTGCTCGTCGCTGACGATATAAGCAGCAATGAACTTGCCCTCGCCGCCCTCGTTGTCGAAGGCCTGCACGGTGGCGTCCTTGATGCCCGGGAACTCACGGATGACGGCCTCTACCTCCTTCAGTTCGATGCGGAAACCGCGAATCTTCACCTGTCCGTCGCGACGACCCACAAACTGGATGTTGCCGTCCGACAGATAGCGCACGATATCGCCGGTACGATAGACTGGCTTATATTTTTTCTCGTCGGAGAAGGGATTGCTGATAAACACCTCGGCCGTCTTGTCGGGACGGTTCAGATAGCCGCGGGCCACCTGCGGACCGGCCACCCACAACTCGCCCAGGGCACCCTTGGGCAGACGGTGGCCGTGGGCATCGACCACATACAGGCGCACGTTGTTCAGCGGCTTGCCGATGGGCACGTCGGCGTCTTTCTGTTTGATCGGATAGATGGTGATGATGATGGTGGCCTCCGTCGGACCGTAGCCATTATAGAACTGGTAGCCGCTGGGCGGAGCCAGACTGGCCAGTTTCTCACCGCCGCAAGTCATGTGGAGCAGCGAATGGTTCTCGACGGTGGTCGCAAACTGGTAGGCCACCTGCGTGGTGAGGAAGGCATTGGTGATGTGCTCCTGCTCAAAATACTTGTTCAGGCCGATCAGGTCCAGTCGCATCTCTTCGGGGATGACATAGACGGTAGCACCGCCGGTTACTGCCGGATAGATGCCCTCCTGGTGCACGTCGAAGCCGTAACTGGCATAGACTGCTACATGGTGTTCGGGCTTCATGTTGTAGTACTTCCAGTACCAGTTGCAGTAGCACACGAGGTTCGAGTGGGTCAACTGGCAACCCTTTGGCACGCCCGTCGAGCCGCTGGTATAGAGCAGGATAAAGAGGCTGCTGGGCTTAGGTCCCTCGGGCAGTTGCTGTGCCGGGGGCAGTTGCTTCAAGTCCTTCGTCAGCAAAACGTCTCCGTCGTATTCGTCCACAAGGTCGCGCAACGATTCGTCGGCGATGAGCAGTTTGGCGCCAGCATCCTTCACCATGAAGTTCAGGCGCTCCTTCGGATAACTCGGGTCGAGCGGCTGGTAGGCACAGCCGGCTTTCAGTATGCCGAGCGAAGCGATGACCATCCACTCCGAACGGGGAATGAGCACGCTCACGGCATCCTCCAGTCCCAGACCCTTCGAGGCGATATAGGCGGCGATGCGGTCGGTCAGTTCATCAACTTCCTTGTAGGTATAGCGGTTGTCCTTGAACACCACGGCCTCCTTGTCGGGTGTGGCCTTGGCCTGACGGCGGAACAGCGACACGACGGTCTGTGTGTCGTCGTACGGCACGTCGGTATCGTTCAGACTGTCGAGCCCTTCCCGCTGAGTGTCGGACAGCATCTCGATGTCGCTCAGTTTCTCCTTGACGGTCATCTCCTTCAGCACCTTGTCCAGACAGTCCAGCATGCCACGGAGAATCTCGTCGTCGTACAAGTCCTGCTTGTAGATGGCATAGACGGTGAAACGGCCGTCGCGGTTGCGCACGGTCATCTCGAGGTCGAACCTGGAATCCTTCGGCGGCAGCACATCCATCTGCGACGGGCTTCCGCAGAACGCCTCGATATGCAACAGATCCGTCTGTCGGCCGAAGAGGATATTCGGCGTCAGTTTGGTGTCGGTACAAAAATCGGCAAACGAATAGAGGCCGTTCTCGCGGTTGCGCATGATATGACGGTCGAGTTGCTGCAGGAAAGCGGCAATGCTCGGGTCGCCCGACAGGTCGGCAAAGACGGGGTAGGTCTTGACGAACATACCGATGGCATCCTCCGTCCGCTCGTCGCGACCGTGGTAGATCGTCGAGAAGAGCACCTGCTCGTTGCCGGCATAGCGCGACAGCACGTAGGCGAACGCACCGTTCATCACCGTACTGAGTTTCACGCCGCAGCGCATGGCAAGTTCCCGCAACTGGTCGTAATCGACGTAGGCGAGGGGATAGGCCACCTCCTTCGCCCTCGGCTCGCGGTCGTTGCGGTCGGGGAAGAACGATGAGTCGGCATCCAAGCCCTCAAAGGTCTGCTGATAGTAGGCCTTCGCCTCTTCGTATTCCTTCGTGCCGAGACGTGCGGCCTCCTCGCGGGCATAGTCGCAGGCGGAGAAAGTCTCTGCGCCGACGGCCTCTCCGGCGTAGGCACGGCTCACCTGATCGACGAACAAACGGACCGACGTACCGTCGAACACGATATGGTGGATATCCATGAACAGCGCGTTGCCCTCAGCCGACTTAAGGATGTAGAAGCGGAACAGCACGTCCTCATACAGGTCGAAGGGACGGACCAGCGTGTAGGGGTCGATATCCCCCTCTACGACCTTCACCTCCACCTGGCAGTCGCGGATGTACTTATACACCTCTCCGTTCTCGTCCAGGGCGAAGGCAGCCTTCATATTGGGGTGCGCACCGACCACCGTCCTGATGGCTTCACTTAAACGCTTGAAATCGACATTGCTGCCGAGGGCAATCTTCAGCAGCACATTATAGGCGGTATTTCCTGTCGTTATCTGTTCGACATAGATACCATACTCGGTTTTTGACAGCGGGAATCGTTCCATGACTATAGTTTCTAGTTAATTCTTATATTATATAATAATGTTCTAAGTTGCAAAGGTACGAAATAGTGCGCAAAGAAAAGAATAAAAGGCTAATTTTTTTGATTTTTTTATCCTAGGCAAAAAAAATGGGGAAGCATGCCTCTCTTTTAACACGCTTCCCCTCCGGTTTACTTACTAAACTAAAATTGGTTCTACTGGATTTAGTGTGAGTTAACATTTCGATTCGTTAAATCGTTTAACAATAATATATGCCTACAAGTCAAATATTCTTCGTACCTTTGCA
>CAJODF010000038.1:0-9636 GCA_905233555.1 uncultured Prevotella sp.
AAATCTGGGTGGTTACAATGTTGGTGTGTCCCAATACACGGCTCACACTCTCAATGGGCATACCCTTTGAAAGTGCCAAGGTTGCGAACGAGTGCCGGCCACAATGGTAGGAGATGGCTTTTTCAATACCGCAGGCGGTCATCACCGTTTTCAGCTTCTTGCACATCGACCAGTAGTTCATCTTGCCAAACACCAGCTTGTCTTCCTGTAGGTGCTTGTAGCGGTCGATAATCTGCAAGGGTACGTCCATCAGCTTCACCTGGAAGGGGATGTTGGTCTTGTGTCGCTTACTGATGATCCACTTGTCGCCGTTGATGTCCACGATGTTATCTGTCGTCAGGTTCTTCACGTCGATGAACGAGAGGGCGGTGAAGCACACGAATACAAAAATGTCACGCACGAAGGCCAAATTGTCGTCCTCGAACTCATGGGTTACGACGGTCTTCAGTTCTTCCTCGGTCAGGAACTCCCTTTCCTTGCAGTTCGGACTGATGTGGAACTGTGCGAATGGGTTACGGGGAATCTTACCATTATAATGTGCTCTTAGCACAACGCCCTTCAACCACATGCATCGCTGCCAGATTGTGCCATTAGCCAATCCTCGGTCTGTGCTGAGATAGGCGGCAAAGTCCTTGATGAATTCTGGCGTCAGTTCCAGCATTGACATATCTGTGCGACGGTAGTGCGACTGGATGAAGTTTGCCACATCCTTACGCGAGCGCTCCATAGCCCAGAGTGTGCTTGCAGCCCTGTCCTTGCCCACACGTTTCTTCTGGTTGGCAATGTCCTTGTCGAAAGCACTCAGCAGCGTCTCGTACTCGCTGCCAAAACCCTGATAGGAATTGCGCACCATCTCTGCCGTTACGAAAGCCTCGCGGTCTGACAGATGCTGATAGTGCTTGATGATTTGCGCCTTGATATTATCCAGTTCGCGATTAATCTTCAACGCCTCCTTACTACGACCTTTGGCACAGTTACCTTTCACGTCCCACATATCAAGTGGAATCGTCTTCTTACAAGGCTCTGGGTGCCGTTAATCGTAACCCTGCCCATCACGGGCACCACACCGTTCTTCTCCTTACTCTTGTTCACATAGAACAGAATGTTAAAAGTACTTCTCATGTTTCTAACTTTTTTTTAATTTTGGCTGCAAAACTACTATTTCTTTTGGCATCCATCGCTATGCAAAATGTAGCAGTTTGCGGAATAAGAAACGAGCAGTGAACAGGCGGTAAAAGGTGCGTCATTCTGCCCTGATTTGCGTGGTCAATAAAGGAAGATTAACCCACCTAAGGGTTACGATTTGGTAACCTAACTCATTCACCAATCCTCCCCAATTTGCTTTTAGCCCCCAATTGAACTTCCTCGTTCTTCCCCGTCTTGCCTTTATTTCAGGCCGAATTGCGTTAATCTTCCAAAATCGCTTCGCTTTTACAAGCTTTTTTTGTAACTTTGCAAACGTAAGTAAGTAAGATATGAATGACTAAATAAATGAGAAAATGAAAAAGATCCTATTATTAGTTTTTCTGGTGACGGGAACGGTCGCCAGGAGTCAGAATGAGTATGCAATCACTATTGAGAGCAAGAAGCCCTCGGGCATCATCGACGAGATGCTCTACGGACAACTCTTCGAACACATCTACTTCAGTGCCAACAACGGCGTGTGGCAGGAACTGATTCAGGAGCGCTCGTTCGAGCCGGAACAGTATCCAGGCATCCATCCGCGCGACGGCTATTTCGACGGCTGGTTTATGGACAACGACCTGGTGCTCCACTCCCCTACCCGCTACGAACAGCCCCTGAAGATAGACAGCATCAACACGTGCGACTTCGACCTGACGATGGACGTGAACTGGCGCGCCTACAAACTGGCACGACGCAGTTGGAGCGGCGGTCTGATGGACATCCGTTTCGCCATCCGCAACAAGAAGGACGGATCACCTTATTTCGTCCGCATACACGACCCTTACTACGAGAGCCGTACCTTTACACCGGCACAGACGCAGGCGCAGATCGACGCGGCCAACGAGGCTGCCGCACGCGCCAGACTGCAACAGCAGAGCGCCACGGCCGATTTCTCCATCTGCCAGATGGAAGTGCGCGAGACACAGGGCTTCGGCGGACGTCGTGGGCGCCGTATGAACACACTGGTGCCCTTGGCATCGACCCCTGCCACGAAGGAACAAATCAATGAGCGTCAGCAGTGGCACAAACTGCGCATCGTAAGTCGAGGCAGCAAGGTGACGGTCTTTTGGGACGACCAAGAGGTGGTGGCTTATGACGGTCTGGAGAAGTCAGACCGCAATTTCCTCACTTTCTGGGTGAACTATACCGAGGCCACTTATCGGAATATCAAGTTGACGGCTACCGACGGCAAGGTGTTCTTCGAGGGTACCCCTGGCGACGTCAAGATTCCGGCTGTGGCCCAGCAGTGGACGGCTTTCGGCGAGGGCAAGTATCGACTCATTAAGGACGACGCCATCAACATGCGCTATTCGCAGGAAATCACGGCAGGCAAGACTGAGGCCGGCATCTTCCAAGGTCCGCAGAACATCATCTGTAGGGAGAAGTATGTGGGTTCGATCTATGCCAAAGGAAAGGGTGAACTGATCGTAGGACTGCGCAATGAAAAGGGTGAGTTTGTGGCACGACAGTCGTTGGGCATAGTAACCAAGGACTGGCAAAAGTATAACTTCACACTTGAACCGCGTACGCTTGGAACGCAGGAAGGCATCAAGATGAGAATGAAAACGGTTGGAGGCCGTGTAGAACAGATGTGCGGTGACGGTGATTTCGCCATTATGGTGAAGAACGGAACGGTTCAGGTGGATATGGTGACGATGACCACGCAGACAGGTAAGGACCTGGGTGGATTCCGTCCTGACATTCTAAAGGCCGTCAAGGAGTTGCATCCCACTTGCTTGCGCTGGCCAGGCGGCGGCTACGTGGCGCAGTACGACTGGAAATGGGGCATCGGTCCGCAGGAGAACCGTGAGCGCTGGGCCCACTGGATGTGGATGGATTACGACCAAAACTGCTTCGGCACCGACGAGTTTATCCGCTTCTGCCGCGAGGTCAACAGCGAACCGATCATCGTCGTCAGCGTCAAGTTCGAACGCCCTGCCGAGGAGTACGACCAGATACTTCAGGACGCCCTCCACTGGCTGCGCTACTGCAACGCCCCCGCCACCGACGAATGGGGTGCAAAGCGTGCGGCCAACGGTCATCCGGAGCCGTACAACGTGAAATACTGGGAAATAGACAACGAGATGTGGGAAATGGGTATCGAGCGCTATGAGAAGTGTGTGCGCGACTTCAGCGCTGCCATGCGCAAGATAGACCCGAGCATCAAGATCATTGCCTGTGGCGGTTTCCGCGAGGACGAGGACTTCATCAAGCGCAGCGGTAACTATTTCGACTACCTGAGTCTGCACCACTACGAGCAGCAGGGCGGTTACGCCACCGGTCCCGTGCGCCTCGGTCAGCAGTACGACAACTATGCCAAGATGATAGCCGAGGGTCCGAACCCCAATATCAAACTCTTTATCTCGGAATGGAACCTGAACAGCATCGACTGGCGCACAGGTCTCTTCGCCGGCGGATTCCTCAATATGTGTGAGGCCCGCGACGTGGTGGCCATGGGTGCTGCCGCGCTGTTCATCCGACGTACTGACGCACCCGACTGGAACAACGCCTTCATCAACTTCGACTATAAGGATCTGTTTAAGGCGCCCAACTGTCAGGTGACGGAACTCTGGTACGACCACTTCTCGAAGTACCGTCTGGCTTACAGCGGCGACACAGGCAATATCAGCGTGAGCACGACGTTGTCGGAGAACGGTGCCGACGTGATTGTCAAAGTGGTGAACCCGACCGAGGAGGCTGCCACGTTGCGCATCAAAGGCGACTGGACCGGCATCAAGGGCACTGCTTTCGAGTACTACGCACCAGGCTCGCTCACCGTGACCAACAGTATGGAGAATAAGAATGCCGTCGCCCTGCAGCGTACGAACGCCAAGAGCGACGGTGATGATGTGCTGCTCTCCGTCCCCGCCTTATCTGCTGGGGTGCTGACAATCAGCCTGCACTGAGAACGGGCTATTTCAGACGGTAGAACACGCCGATGGTGCCATAGATGGGATAGAGTGTCTGCTCCACGGTCTTGAAGTCGCCGGGGAAAATGCCCGTCAGACCCCAGTTCAGGTCGGCGGAGATACCCAAGCCCCGATACACCTGCCAGTCGGCGCCGATGCCGATGCCGAACTGCACGCTGCGCATGTCGTCGTCGAAGTCGTAGGTGGCCCACTCTCCCTCTTTATCGCCCATCAGAATCTTGAAACCAGTGGGCGAGTCTTTACGCAGGTAACCGTCGGAGGAGATGCCGCTGAACTCCTTGTTCAGGAGGAACGACACGTAGGGACCGCCCTTCAGCGTCACGTGGCGCCCCAGTTGGAACGTGGCCTGCACGGGCACGGTCAGCATCCACTGTTTGACCTTCTGCTCCACGTGTCCGGTAAAGAGACCTGCCATCTGCTGATCGCCCTTTACCACTTCCATATAGTAAGCCTTGGTGGTCACCTCGGTCTTCATGCCTTTGTTTTCGAAGTGCAGTCCTGTCATGAGGCCCCAGTGCCGGTTGAGTGGCAGCGCGGCGTCGAAGCCCACCATGAACGATGGCGTCAGACTGTAACTTTCGATACTGCGGATGGTCTCAGGCAGCGGGATGGGTGCCGTACCTCCGATGTTATAACCCGCACGGGCTTTCAGTTGCAGACTGTCGAGACCGCCTGCCTTCGCGGTGCTGCCCGCTGCGAACGTCAGCACCATCATTCCTATCGAGATAATATAAAACTTCCTCATCATCACTTTTCACTTTTCACTTCTCACTTTTCACTTCTCATAAAAGACTTCAACTTCGTCGATGCAGAGCGTACTGCCGACAGCGCCCTCAAACTGGGCTCCGTTGATACTCGACGAGAACACCAGTGCCAGGTTGAATCCATTGGTTGCGACGAGGTCGTCGGGGACATCCTTGCCCTCGAAGAACATCTCCCATTGCTGCCACGTGTCGGTGGGCGGCAGCGAAGCCACGCGCGCCACCTTATAGATCTGCGGATTATCCGTCAACTTGTCGAGATCGGCCACGGCATAACCGTCGAGCACGTATCTTTCACCCTGCTCATCACAGTTGCGATAATACACGGCATAGATGCTGGCCTCGTCCTGACGGTCGGTATATTCCTTCATGTCCATATCTGTGAACTTCTCGCCGCGCTTATACTTGTACCAGCCGGTGATGCGTACGGGCTCCTTGGGATTAGGCACGCCAAAGAGCGTGGATTTCAAGGGATCGCTCGACACATATTCGACGACGAATTCGCCCAGGAAGAGGTTGCCTGCGGCGATGGGTTTCTTAAACAGTTGTCCCAGTGCGCCCGTGCCCTGAGTGGTCAGGCAGACGGCCTTGCCCTCTTTTCCGTCGGGTATTGAATAGGTGGGGAAATCCTCGGGCTTGGCACCTGACTTCAGGATGGCGGCGCCGGCATTACCCGATGCCCAGCAGTATTTCTTGTAGTCCTGCTCAGTACCGCCCTCGCTGGGTGGCAGTATCTCGTAGAACACGTCCATCTGGTTTTCTGCGCCCAAAATGGTTGTCTCCGTCCGGACCTCTACATTCTCGAAACTGAATAACTGCACGGGCATCGCTGCCTCGCGGAACAGCACGTTGTAAGTACGTTCCCACTGTCCGTCCTGCGAAGTGACGGTATAAACGAGGGGGCCTTTCGTAAAGTCCTGCGGCTGTCCGCTGGCAGGTTCGATGGTGGCGCCTTCGGTAATCTTGAAGTTCACGGGAATCTGCGACGGCAGCGAGAGCATAGACTTCACGGTGAAGATGATATAGGTATCGCCCGAACTGATATTTTCCTTGCGCATCTCGGTGGTCTGATAGAACAGATCTTCGTATTCTGCGCCTTCGATCCAGGCACTCTCGATGTCGCATTCCTTGTTGGGAGCCTCGTCCTTGATGCATGAAGCCATGCTACAACACAAGGCGATGGCAATCAAAAATTTTTTCATTTTTTCTTTTTATATTATTCTTCCATGAGTTTGCGATAACGGATGCGCTTAGGCTCTTCAAGGCCCAGACGCTGTGCTTTGTTGACTTCGTACTCGGAATAGTTGCCCTCGAAATAGAAGACGTTTTCATTTCCCTCGAAGGCCAAGATATGCGTACAGATACGGTCGAGGAACCAGCGGTCGTGGCTGATGATGACAGCGCAGCCGGCGAAGGCTTCGAGGCCTTCCTCCAATGCGCGTAACGTATTGACGTCGATATCATTAGTTGGCTCGTCGAGAAGTAAAACATTACCTTCCTGTTTCAGTGCGATAGCGAGTTGCAGGCGGTTGCGCTCACCACCCGAAAGCACACCGCACTTCTTCTCCTGATCGGCACCGCTGAAGTTGAATCTGGAGAGGTACGCACGTACATTAACGTCTTTGCCGCCCATGCGAATCGTCTCGTTGCCCTGCGAGACAACCTGATAAACGGTCTTGGCGGGGTCGATATCCTTGTGCTGTTGGTCAACGTAAGAAATCTTGACGGTTTCGCCGACAGAAAACGAGCCGGCATCGGGCTGCTCCAAACCCATAATCAGTCGGAACAAGGTGGTCTTGCCGGCGCCGTTAGGACCTATCACGCCCACGATGCCATTCGGCGGCAGCGTGAAGTTCAGGTCGCTGAAGAGCGGCTTTTCGGGGAACGACTTCGCCACGTGCTCGGCCTCGATGACCTTGTTGCCCAGACGCGGACCGTTCGGGATGAAGATTTCGAGTTTCTCCTCCTTCTGCTTCTGCTCCTCGTTGAGCATCGTCTCGTAGGAGTTCAGACGGGCCTTTCCCTTGGCGTGGCGGGCTTTCGGCGCCATCCTCACCCACTCTAATTCGCGCTCGAGGGTCTTGCGGCGCTTCGAGGCCTGCTTTTCTTCCTGCGCCAGGCGCTGCGACTTCTGCTCCAGCCACGACGAGTAATTTCCCTTCCAGGGGATGCCCTCGCCGCGGTCGAGTTCGAGAATCCACTCTGCCACGTCGTCGAGGAAATAACGGTCGTGAGTGACGGCAATCACCGTACCTTCGTACTGCTGGAGGTGCTGTTCGAGCCAGTCGATCGACTCGGCATCGAGGTGGTTCGTGGGCTCGTCGAGCAACAGCACGTCGGGCTTCTGCAAGAGCAGTCGGCAGAGGGCCACGCGACGGCGCTCACCGCCCGAGAGATTCTTCACACTCCAGTCGCCCGGCGGACAGTTGAGTGCCGCCATGGCGCGGTCGAGTTTCGAGTCCATATTCCAGGCGTCTGTGGCGTCGATGATGTCCTGCAGTTCCGCCTGTCGCGCCATCAGTTTGTCCATCTTGTCGGCATCCTCGTAATACTCGGGCAGGCCGAACTTCACGTTGATGTCGTCGTATTCCTTCAGTGCATCATAGACGTGCTGTACGCCCTCCTGAACATTTTCCTTTACGGTTTTCTCCTCGTTGAGCGGCGGGTCCTGTGGCAGATAGCCCACGGAGTAGCCGGGGCTCCACACGACGTTGCCCTGATACTGCTGGTCGATGCCCGCAATGATCTTCATCAGCGTGGATTTACCCGCACCGTTCAAACCGATAATGCCGATCTTCGCTCCGTAGAAGAACGAAAGGTAGATGTTCTTGAGCACTTGTTTCTGGTTTTGCTGAATGGTCTTGCTCACTCCAACCATCGAGAAAATCACTTTCTTGTCGTCAATTGTTGCCATAAGTTATAAGATTAATGGTACAAAGATACGAAATATTTTCGAAATAGAAGCATAAAAAGCGAAAATGATTTGGTCTTTTCAGCAAAAAACACTATATTTGCACCATCATTTCTAACATAAACCCTTTTTTACAATGAAGACATTCCTAACAATCTTGGGTCTTGCCTGCACGCTGACCGTCGGTGCACAGACCAAACAGGCTTTCGAGAAGTCTGCACTCGATGAGATTACGGCCAACAAATTCCTCGCTGGCGGAAACGCCGTTGACTACGACCGTCTGCCTCGCAAGGCACTCACCCCCGCTCCCAAAAACTACGAGCCCTTCTACCTGAGCCACTACGGCCGTCACGGTTCGCGCTGGCTGCTGAACGACCGCGACTACTCTTCGCCAATCACGACTCTGCGCGACGCGAAGAAGGCTGGTGTGCTGAGTGCTGCCGGTGAGAAGATTTTAGCCAAGTTGGAAGAGATACAAAAGACCTCCCGCGGTCGTTTGGGCGACTTGTCGGATATCGGTGAAAAACAACACCACGGCATTGCCAAACGCATGGTGCAGAATTTCCCGGAAATCTTCAAGGCTCCCGGTCTGCAACTCGATGCCCGCAGTACGACCTCCGTACGCGCCATTCTCTCGATGATTGCCGAGTGTGAGGAACTGATGCAGGCCAATGCCAGCGCCACCATCCACAACGAGGCCAACGAGAATATCATGAGTTATATGAATGCCTCGAAGGGCGGACTACAGCGCGCCAGTGAGGGCAAGGCTCGTCCCATCCAGACTGAGTATGAGAATAAGATGCGCGACCCCAGACGCCTGATGAAGGTGCTCTTTACCGATCAGGACTGGGTGTATATGAACCTGATGCCCCGTCAGTTGATGGGAAGTCTCTACGACATCGCCACCAACCAGCAGAGTCATGACAACGACACCGAACTGCTCGAACTCTTCACCGCTGAGGAACTCTACAAGTGCTGGATCAACAACAACCTGTATTGGTATCTGAACTACGCCAACGCCCCGCAGACTGACCACACGATGCCCTGGGCACAGGCTAATCTTTTAAAGAACATCATCGAGACAGCCGACACCATCGTCAATGGCAATAAGCCGCAAGCCACCCTACGCTTCGGTCACGACACCGTGGTTCTGCCTATCGTATCGCTGATGGAACTTGGCGGCTGGGGTTGTTCGATCGATAACCTCGATGAACTGGACACCTATTTCCGCAGTTATATGGTCATTCCGACGGCCTGCAACATCCAGTTGATCTTCTATCGTCCGAAAAAAGGCAAGAGTGGCGATATCTTAGTAAAAGCCCTGTTGAACGAGAACGAGGTGACGATGCCTGTGGAGACGGATATGTATCCCTACTACAAGTGGAACGATGTGAAGGAATTTTATGAGGCTAAACTGAAGAAGCAGCCCAGACCTCTGCCCGGCATGAGCATGCCGACTCAGGAAAGGCAGATTCCCCCCGCATTCCTCCAGATGATGCAACAACAGCAACAGTCATACTAAAAGAAAATCCCCGCCACTGGCGGGGATTATTCGTATGGGCCTTTCCGCCTGACGGCGGAAAAGCGGATTTACTTTTTGTTCAGAGCGAGGTCGATAGCAACAGCAACGGAAACGGTTGCACCCACCATCGGGTTGTTACCCATACCCAGGAAGCCCATCATCTCAACATGAGCAGGCACTGAAGAAGAACCTGCGAACTGAGCGTCAGAGTGCATACGACCCAGGGTGTCAGTCATACCATAAGAAGCAGGACCGGCAGCCATGTTATCCGGGTGCAGGGTACGACCAGTACCACCACCAGATGCTACTGAGAAGTAAGGCTTGCCA
>CAJODF010000038.1:9717-29781 GCA_905233555.1 uncultured Prevotella sp.
CTTCCACAGGATAGCCACACCCTCACGGACATCGTCGGCACCATAGCACTTCACCTTCAGACGGCTGGGGTTGTTGCCGTAAGGCACTTCCTTCACCACCTTCAGTTCGCCAGTAAAGTAGTCGAACTTGGTCTGTACATAGGTAAAGCCGTTGATACGGCTGATGATCTGGGCAGCGTCCTTACCAAGACCGTTCAGGATGACGCGGAGGGGCTTCTGACGCACCTTATTGGCCATCTCAGCAATCTTGATGGCACCCTCGGCAGCAGCGAAACTCTCATGACCAGCCAGGAAAGCGAAGCACTCAGTCTCCTCGCGGAGCAGACGAGCAGCCAGGTTACCGTGACCAATACCGACCTTACGATCGTCAGCAACAGATCCGGGGATACAGAAACTCTGCAGACCGATACCGATAGCCTCAGCAGCCTCGGCAGCTGTCTTCACACCCTTCTTGATAGCGATAGCAGCACCACAAACATATGCCCACTTAGCGTTCTCGAAGCAGATCAGCTGTGTCTCTTCGCACATCTGGTAAGGATCCACACCTGCCTTTTCACAAATCTCATTGGCCTCCTCGATAGAGTTGATGCCATTCTCCTTCAGAGCAGCAAGAACCTGGTTGATACGGCGCTCTTGACTCTCAAACTGTACTTTTCTAATCATAGTCGTATCCTCCTTTTATTCTTTACGTGGGTCAATAGCCTTAACTGCACCCTGATCCTCGGTACGACGACCGTAAGAACCAGTGAACTTCTTCAGAGCCTCATTAGCGTCCATGCCATTCTTGATGGCTTCCATCATCTTACCGAGGTGAACATACTCGTAACCGCAAACCTCGTTGTTCTCATCGAGGTACTGCTTGGTGATGTAACCCTCAGTCAACTCAAGGTAACGGGTACCCTTGGCAACAGTGCCATAGAGTGTACCAGTCTGTGAGCGAAGACCCTTACCGAGGTCCTCCAGACCAGCGCCGATAGGCAGACCGCCCTCAGAGAAAGCACTCTGTGTACGGCCATAAACAATCTGCAGGAAGAGCTCGCGCATAGCGGTGTTGATAGCATCGCAAACGAGGTCGGTGTTCAGGGCTTCGAGGATGGTCTTACCGGGCAGAATCTCAGATGCCATAGCGGCAGAGTGAGTCATACCAGTGCAACCGATAGTCTCGACGAGAGCCTCCTGAATGATACCATCTTTCACGTTCAGGCTCAGTTTGCAGGCACCCTGCTGAGGGGCACACCAACCGATACCGTGCGTGTAACCGGAGATCTCCTTGATTTCTTTCACTGCCACCCATTTGCCCTCTTCGGGGATAGGTGCAGGACCATGGTAAGCGCCCTTGCAAACGCTACACATGTTTTCAACTTCTTTTGAATAAATCATTGATAATAAAACATTTAAATGTTAAACAACTTACAGTTTCCTACTTTGGACTACAAAATTACTTTATTTCTTCGAATCAGCCAAGCCTATGCCATTCCATTTAGAAATAATTAACATGAAACAAACAAAAGACTCACCGGAAAAATCCGATGAGTCTCTGCGGTGCGTACGAGATTCGAACTCGTGACCTCCTGCGTGACAGGCAGGCATTCTAACCTACTGAACTAACGCACCAGTCTTGCTCTTTTTTCGTTTGCGGGTGCAAAGGTAGAAATAAATTCTGAACCCACAAAACTTTTTAAGGATTTTTTTCAGAAAACACCGAAAAAAGTTTAGAAAACCATCTGCATGACGATGGCATCACGGTAATTTCGGCCATCAAACAGCCAATCCTTCAGTCGTGCAGACTCTGTATAACCTAACTTTCGGAAGAGTTGCAGACAGGCTTCGTTAGTGACATCGATGGTGGCAAATATCTGATGGAGATGCAAAATATTGACGGCATAGTCGGAAATCTGCTCCATCGTGCTCTGGGCATAACCGGCATGTCGGTATGGCTCTTCAATGATGAGTCCGAGTTCCGCCCTACGGTTCGACGGGTCGAAGTTGACAAGATCCACAATTCCCACGACTTCCCCCTGCTCGTTCTCTATCATCATCCGAACCTGACGGTCTATATAGATATCGCCGGAGGCAGTGGCAATATAATTATGGAGGGTATAACGGCTGTATGGCACATTGCTGGAACCGACATTCCACAAATTGACATCGTTCTCTATGCGATAGAGCAATTCCAAATCCTCCGGCTCCAAGGCACGGAGGCGCACTTTAGGATTCTGAGTCATAAGAGTCTCTGTTTTTGTTCGGATTCAAGAAAGCGTGCAGTCGGTCGCCAAGCATATACATTAGTGCCATGAAAGCACGGAAATAGATGGCGGCCTGGATGGGCAGCGAGAGCAGGAACGAGAGGTGTCCATAATGCTTGCGGAAAAAGATAAGCATGGCCTGATAAAACACATGGACATAGCGGAACGAAGATTTTTGTGTTGACTCTCCTTTATAATGGATGATGTCGAGCGGCAGATACCAGTTCTGCCAGCCACCCTTCAGCAGACGGTATGACAGGTCGATATCTTCGCCATACATAAAGAAATCTTCATCCAACAATCCGATCTGGTCGAGGGCCTTGTGCCTGAGCATACAATAGGCACCGCTGATGACTTCAATCTGTCCGGGCTGGTCCCAAGGCAGGTGGCTCATATAGTACTTGGATGAAAAACCAATCATTTTCAGGAAGGCAATCCAAGGTGTCGGCACGGCCCGTCGTGACTCCGGGGCAGGGTCGCCATCGCGAGTCAGCATCCGCACACCTACTCCACCCGCCTCCGGATGCGCATCCATGAACGCCAGGGAATCACGAAGCGTATTCTCATAGACCACGGTGTCGGGATTGAGCAACAGCACATACTCCGCCTGTGACTGACGGATGGCCTGGTTGTTGGCACGGGCAAAGCCCAGGTTCTCCTTGTTGGCTATGAAATGGACATCCGGGAACCGCGGTTCCAGATACGTCACACTATCGTCGGAGGAATGGTTATCGACGACGAATATTTCTCCATCGATACCCTTCAGTGCTTTCTCAACACTCTGCAAGCACGCTTCCAGCAGAAGGCGGACGTTATAACTGACAATTACGACGGACAGTTTCATTCTTCAGTAGTTTCTGAGAGACAACGGTTAAGACTCGGATAGACAAACGGCAGGCACAACAGCAGTATGATGGCCAGATAGCCGAATGTCGGATTCATATATATATAATATAATAAGGTGTCGATGACCATCGGCGCCTCGAGAATGATGAGTCTTGCCATGCCCCATTTCCACATAGCACGTTCCTTGCGGTTAATGAGGTCATTGTGAATGGCCTTGAACTTAAACAGGCGCAGTCCCAGGAATGCGGCAGCCAACGATACCAATTCCATCGTAGCGACCAGCATGAATTCCGACTGTTTGTCGTCAGCCTTAACCCCTTCTGGCAAAATGTCCAGTTCAAACAGCACAATCACCACTAACGCCAAGACGACCTGCGCAGTGTAAAATGCCATCAGTTGTTTGCTTACTTTCTTCATATCTTTCTTCTGTTTTTATTTTCCTTCAAACAATGTGCGGTTCTGGATAGAGCGCCCGAGGGTGATCTCATCCGTATATTCAAGTTCGTTACCAACAGAGACGCCTCGTGCGATGATAGATATCTTCACATCGCCATAGGGAGCGAGTTTACGGTAGATATAGAAGTTGGTGGTGTCTCCTTCCATCGTTGGACTGAGGGCAAGGATCACTTCCTTCACGTTTCCTTCTGCCACCCGACTGACCAGCGAGTCGATTTCAATATCGCTCG
Source organism: uncultured Prevotella sp. (assembly GCA_905233555.1). GTDB lineage: Bacteria > Bacteroidota > Bacteroidia > Bacteroidales > Bacteroidaceae > Prevotella. Next base: position 13,496 of record CAJODF010000038.1, read on the forward strand.
GTCCCATGCCGTCCATTGGTGAGATGACACCTCCAAGCACGTGGTAGAGACCTTTGTACTGCATCGTGTTCTCGATGGCCATCACATCTTGTACATTCTCAACCACACAGATGGTCTGGGCATCGCGACGCGGGTCACTACAGATGGGACAAGTATCACTATCGCTGATGTTGTGGCAGATATGGCAATACTTGATTTCCTGTTTCAGGCGAACGATCGTCTCGGCAAACTGTTCCACCTCAGTATTTTCCTGACGAAGCATCCAAAGCACCAGGCGCAAGGCGGTCTTACGTCCGATACCGGGAAACTTCGAGAACTCGGAAACGGCCTTTTCCAACAGTTGCGATGAGAAGGGTTGCTGTATCATATTATATTATCAAATTATTTCTGACAGTTCCAGCCAGCGCATGGACTTTTCATCGAGTTCGTCCTTCAGTTGCGGCAGACGTTTGCTCTTTTCCGTCAATTCGTCGATAGAGAGGCTGCCACTACAGAGAGCCTCCTCCAACTGGTGCTGCTCTTCCTCAAGTGCGGCAATCTCTTTCTCCAGACGCTCGAACTCGGTTTTTTCCTTATAGGTCATCTTGCGCTTGCCATCATCGCGGCTTTTTGTCTCTCGAACGATCTTCTGCTCTTTCTGAGCCTTTTCCACCGTCTCTTTGGGCTGAAGGGTTAGCCACTCCCTATACTGCGTATAATTGCCGGGGAAATCCTTGATCTCACCACTGCCCTTGAACACCAACAAGTGATCCACCACTTTGTCCATGAAATATCGGTCGTGAGAGACCACAATCACACAGCCTGGGAAATCCTGAAGATATTCCTCTAAGATCTGTAAGGTCACGATGTCGAGATCGTTTGTGGGCTCGTCGAGTACCAGGAAGTTGGGATTCTTCATCAGCACCGTACAGAGATAGAGTTTCCGGCGTTCACCGCCCGAGAGTTTATAGACGTAGTTGTGCTGCTGTTCGGGCGTAAAGAGGAAATATTGCAGGAATTGTGAGGCGGTGAAATGTTTTCCGCCGCCCATGTCGATATACTCTGCAATGTCGCGCACGACATCAATTACCTTCTGTTGCTCATCAAACTGCAACCCCTCCTGAGAGAAATAGCCGAAACGCACGGTATCGCCGATATCGAAACGGCCTTGGTCTGGCTGTACCAGTCCGAGCAGCATCTTCAGGAATGTGGATTTGCCGGTACCATTGCTGCCCACAATACCCATTTTCTCAAAGCGGGAGAAGTTATAGTAGAAGTCTTTCATAATGACCACATCGTCATACTGCTTCGAGATATATTGACACTCGAAGATCTTGCTGCCGATATAGACATTGCTGGACTTCAGACGGATCTGTCGCTCCTCAATACGTTGTTTGGCGATGCGTTCCAGATCATAAAAAGCCTCTTCACGATAGCGAGCCTTATGTCCTCGGGCTTGCGGCATCCGTCGCATCCATTCCAGTTCCGTACGATAAAGGTTGTTGGCACGAGCGATCTCCGCCCGTTTATTGTCGATGCGCTCCTGCCGCTTTTCCAGGTAATAACTGTAGTTGCCCCGATAAGTATAGATGGTCTGGTCGTCGAGTTCAAGGATGACAGAGCACACACGATCCAGGAAAAAACGGTCGTGGGTCACCATCAAGAGGGTCTTGTTGCCCCGACCCAGATATCCCTCCAACCACTCAATCATCTCCAGATCGAGATGGTTTGTCGGCTCGTCAAGGATCAGCAGGTCCGGCTCCGTCAACAGCACGTTGGCTAACGCGACGCGTTTCTGCTGTCCACCGGAGAGTTGTCCCATCGGCTGGCTCAGGTCACGTATCTTCAACTGTGTCAGCACCTGCTTGGCTTTCAACACCTTCTCGTCTTCTCCCTGATGGTTAAAGCAGGCATCGAGCACACTCTCCTCTGGATCGAAAACAGGCGACTGTTCGAGCATGCCTACCTTCAAATCCCTGCGGAAAATGATCTCACCGGAATCAAAGCCCTCCTTGCCGGAGAGTACGGAGAGCAGCGTCGATTTGCCCGTACCGTTCTTGGCGATCAGTCCCACTTTCTGTCCTTCGGCAATCGAAAAACAGATGTCCTTGAACAAGACCAGTGCGCCAAACGATTTTGTCAGGTTTTGTACGTCCAGATATGGGGTGTCCTTAGCCATTGGCCAATTCCTTGTTGATTTGTTCTATATAGTCGAGCACCTCGTCCCTTCCCTGTTTCTTCTCGGAAGAAGTGACAAATATCGGGGGCAGTTCCTCCCAAGTCTCAGACAACACCTTCTTATAGGCTTCCACACTGGCGTTTACCTTATTGGGAGTGAGTTTGTCGGCCTTTGTGAATACGAGCGCAAACGGAACACTCGACTCCCCAAGCCACTGGATAAACTCCAGGTCAATCTTCTGTGCCTCCAGACGTACATCGATGAGCACGAAGACATTCACCAATTGTTCACGCTGGAGGATGTAGCCCTGTATCATCTGTTCCAACCTGTTGATTTCCTTCTTCGAACGCTTAGCGTAGCCATAGCCAGGCAGATCGACCAAGTACCATTCATTATTAATGATGAAATGGTTTATCAATAGTGTCTTACCCGGCGTAGCAGAAGTCTTTGCCAGTTTTCTGTTGTTGGTAAGCATATTGATGAGACTCGACTTACCCACATTCGAACGTCCGATAAAGGCATATTCAGGCTTTGTATCCTTCGGACACATGGACACCATCGGTGCACTCAGGGTGAATTCTGCTTTCTTTATTTCCATCTTTATCTATTTATTTGGGTGCAAAGGTACGAATAAGTGAGCGAAAACCCAAAAGATTTTGAGGTTTTCCGAACAAAAGTACTTTCGGCGAAGCCAAAGATAGTTATTTTTTTCGAAAAAGTTTGGAAGTTATCAAAATAATGCGTACCTTTGCAGCGTTTTTCGAAACAGCGTTTCCATTCGTGAAGCGTTTCTACCTCAAATTTATCATTTCAAGAACATTTTTGGTTTTTTATATGTACACGAAAGAAGAATTAGAAGCAATGGATGTACCCCAATTGATGGGGATTGCTGACGAATTAGGCGTGAAAGTCAAGCAGAGCGATGACCTCGAGACAGTGGTCTATGCTATCCTTGACAAAGCCGCAGAAGAGAGTGCATCGCCCAAGCGCAAGCGCACTCGGATTCTGAAGAAAGATACCAACCGCGTTTATACCGTGAAAGGAAATGAAGGTGAGAACTTCGACGTGCTGAACAATCGTAAGCAGGCGAAGACAGAGACACCTTCTCTTTTCAGCGATGCTCCGATAGAAAAACCTGCAGCCCCGGAAGAGGCTCCGGCAGAAGAACCCGCTCCCAAGAAGCGTACCCGTAAGACCAAGGCAGAGAAAGAAGCCGAGGCAAAGGCTGCCGCCGAAGCCGAAGCAAAGGCTGCTGAGGAAGTGGCTGCTGAGGAAGTGGTTGCAGCAGTTCCAGAGGAGGCTGAGATGGACACCGCTGTGGATGTCCCTGAGGCTGAGTTCGCTACAGGCTTGGGAGACGACGGTGAGGCCGAAGAGCAGAAGAACCTGCTGATGCAGTTGCAAGAGAAGATGGCCCAGCGTACTCGAGAGGAAAGTATGGAGAGCCCATCAGAAGATGAGCCTACCGATTCCATCTGGGATGGCGATCCTGGCGATGGTACCGACTTTATCACGGTGGTTGATATTCCCATCGAGGATCAGGCAGCCATTCCGTCACTCGACATTTTCGACCGTCCGATGATCAACACACAGGACGCTACCATCAACAGTAACCGTTCCAACGAAGAGAAGTACGACTTCAACGACCTTATTCCAGGTAATGGTGTCCTCGAGATATTACAAGATGGTTATGGATTCCTCCGTTCCAGCGACTACAACTACCTCTCGTCGCCTGACGATATCTATGTGGCTCCCGGTCAGATCAAGCAGTACGGTCTGAAGACGGGTGATGTTGTGGATTGCACCGTGCGGCCTCCCTACGACAACGAGAAGTATTTCGCCCTCTCCACCGTAAAGTTCATCAATGGCCGCAATCCTTCAGAGGTACGTGACCGTGTGGCTTTCGAGCACCTGACCCCGCTCTTCCCCGAAGAGAAATATACACTCTGCGGTGACAAGGCAACCACCAATCCCAGTGTGCGCATCGTCGATCTCTTCTCGCCGATTGGTAAAGGACAGCGTGCCCTCATCGTGGCACAGCCCAAGACTGGTAAAACCATCCTGATGAAGGATATTGCCAATGCCATCGCCGCCAACCATCCCGAAGCCTATATCATGATGCTCCTCATCGACGAGCGTCCTGAGGAGGTAACGGATATGGCTCGTACCGTCGATGCGGAGGTGATTGCCTCTACCTTCGACGAGCCCGCCGACCGTCATGTGAAGATTGCCGGCATCGTGCTGGAGAAGGCCAAGCGTATGGTGGAATGTGGACACGACGTCGTCATCTTCCTCGACTCCATCACGCGTCTGGCACGTGCCTACAACACGGTGGCTCCAGCCTCTGGTAAGGTGCTCACTGGCGGTGTCGATGCCAATGCCCTGCAGAAGCCGAAGCGCTTCTTCGGTGCGGCCCGAAACATCGAAGGCGGCGGTTCGCTGACAATCATCGCTACGGCACTTGTGGATACTGGTTCTAAGATGGACGAGGTGATCTTCGAGGAGTTCAAGGGTACTGGTAACTCCGAGATCCAACTCAACCGTTCGCTCTCCAACAAGCGTATCTTCCCGGCCATCGACCTGGTGCTGTCTTCTACTCGTCGCGACGATCTGCTGCATGATCAGACCACACTCAACCGTATGTGGATCATCCGTAAGTTCATTGCTGAAATGAACCCGATAGAAGCCATGAATACCATCCGCGACCGATTGGTCAACACACACGACAACGAGGAGTTCCTTATGTCGATGAACGGATAACAAAATAAAAATCTCCGCCAAACAGCGGAGATTTTTTATTTCTTGTATCTTTCACCCCAATAGTTTATCATACGTTCCACCAGTTTCTCCTCAGCCGGAGAATGTTGTCCGTGCCAGATACGTTCATTCACCAGCGAATCGGGCAGATACTGCTGTTCTGTGAAATGTCCGGGGAAATCGTGCGGGTATTTATAGCCGTCGTGATAGCCCAATTCCTTCATCAACTGCGTGGGGGCGTTGCGAATGGGCAACGGCACAGACTGATTACCAGTCTGCCGTACCAATTCGAGGGCGGCATCGATGCCAAGATAGGCTGAATTACTCTTCGGCGAGGTAGCTAGATAGACGGTAGCCTCTGCCAATGGAATACGTCCTTCGGGCCAACCAATCTTGTTGACAGCGTCGAAGGCCGCATTAGCCAGAAGGAGGGCGTTGGGATTAGCCAGACCGATATCCTCAGCCGCAGAGATAACCAGTCGGCGGGCGATGAACTTCGGATCTTCCCCACCCTCTATCATCCTAGCCAACCAGTAGAGAGCGGCATCGGGATCACTGCCCCGAATACTCTTGATAAAGGCGGAGATGATATCATAATGCATCTCGCCGTCCTTGTCGTAGGCCAACGGATTCTGCTGAAGACGCAGGTTCACCAATTCATCGGTAATGACGATCCTTTCACTATTCTCAGCCTCTACCGCAAGTTCCAGTATATTAAGTAGTTTACGGGCATCGCCTCCACTAAACCTTAATAGTGCTCCAGTCTCTTTCAGTTCGATATTTTTCTCCTTGAGAATGGCATCCTGCGTCAAGGCACGGTCGAGCAGTTTCAGCAGATCATCCTTCTCCAACGACTTCAGGACATAGAGTTGACAACGGCTCAGCAACGGACGGATCACCTCAAACGACGGGTTCTCCGTGGTGGCACCAATCAGCGTGACGATACCCTTCTCCACAGCCCCCAACAGGGAGTCTTGTTGCGACTTGGAGAAACGGTGGATTTCGTCGATAAACAGAATCGGCGATGCCTCATTGAAGAAACGTCCCTTCTGAGCCTTTTCTATCACGTCACGCACATCCTTCACCCCACTCGTCACGGCAGAGAGCGTATAGAAAGGGGTTTCCAGTTTGTGAGCAATGATCTGAGCCAGCGTCGTCTTGCCGACTCCTGGCGGTCCCCAGAGGATAAACGACGAGATACGTCCTGCGTCGATCATCTTCCGCAGCACGGCTCCCTCGCCAACCAGATGTTCCTGTCCGATATAATCGTCAAGAGTACGAGGACGTAGTCTTTCAGCCAGTGGTTGTACCATAATCCAGTGCAAAGATACTAATAAATTAAGAAAAAAGTGATGGGGGCATAAAATTTTTCACTTTTCACTTTTCACTTTTCACTTTTTTTACTATCTTTGCACACAAATATCTAATTTAAATATGGCAAGACAAAAACAACAACTCGAGGACAGCAACGCTCTGTCACTCAAATCACTCACAAAGAGTTCCGTTTGGGACGTACAGGAAAACGACATCTTCCGCATGCTTGAGGCAGGCCTGAAAGATGCTGATATCAAGGAGAATTTCCGTCATTACATCGACCTCATCCGCTGTGCGTTTGAGATTGTGGAGATTCCGGAAGTTACCCCCGCCATCAAGAAAGCCTATACCAAACAGGGTTATAAGGTGGGCGATCTCAAGATGGACGAAGAGAACAAGGTAACGTGGGGTCTGCGCAAGAAACCTATCATGCGCGTTACTGACCTGACCTACGAAAATATCCGTCACATCTCTGCCGCCAAACTCATCGAGGTATTAGACCGCAACTTCGGCGGCGGCTGGGACTCTCTGTCTCAGTCCATTCAGGATATCATCCTCAGCGGCTTCGATATCTCTACGACCACCCTGCCGAAAGACCGTCTGCACAAGAAAGGCGGCATGTACGAGAAGAAGGTGGAAGACGGCTACGAAGTGCTCGAGGTAGCCAAAGGCAATTGGGTGGAGGCCATCTTCGCCAAACTCAAGCCCCAGCAGGAGAAACTCCGCATGAGATTCAACGACGAGGAAGACGGCGATGAAAGAGAAGAAGACGAAGACGCCGACGTAGAGGTAAAGGACGACTACAAGAATCACGATGAAGACGATTCGCTTGTCGAAGACCCCAACGACGATGAGATCACGGAGGAGAACTACTCTACGATGATGGACCTCGGCAGCGAGGATCCTGACGACGAGGCGGCCCAGTTGATTGAATTCGTTGACGAGTAAAAGACAAATCAAATAAATCCAACAAACTTAAAAAAACCATTATGAACATCCCCTCAGTATTCTGGCTCGTGCCCATCGCATCGATCGTGGCATTGAGTATGGCGTACTTCTTCTTCCGCAGCATGATGAAGGCTGACGAAGGTACGCCCCGTATGAAAGAGATTGCGCTCTACGTGCGCAAAGGTGCTATGGCCTACCTCTGGCAACAGTACAAGGTCGTGCTCATCGTCTTCGTAGTGCTCTGTGTGCTCTTCACCTTCATGGCTTTTGGCCTGAACGTACAGAACCGCTGGGTACCGTTTGCCTTCCTCACCGGTGGTTTCTTCTCCGGACTGGCAGGTTTCTTCGGCATGAAGACCGCCACCTACGCTTCAGCTCGTACCGCCAATGCGGCCCGTGAGAGTCTGAATGCAGGTTTGAAGATTGCCTTCCGCTCAGGTGCCGTGATGGGTCTCACCGTGGTAGGTCTCGGACTGCTCGACATCGCTGTGTGGTTTGTAGTGCTGAACCGCTTCGATCCCGACGGACTCATCTCCATCACCACCACTATGCTGACCTTCGGTATGGGTGCCTCTACACAGGCCCTCTTTGCCCGTGTCGGCGGTGGTATCTACACCAAGGCTGCCGACGTAGGCGCCGACATTGTAGGTAAGGTTGAAGCCGATATTCCTGAGGACGACCCGCGCAACCCCGCTACCATTGCCGATAACGTTGGTGACAACGTAGGCGACGTAGCTGGTATGGGTGCCGACCTGTACGAATCGTATTGTGGTTCAATTCTGTCAACTGCTGCTCTAGGTGCTGCTGCCTTTGCCGTTGCAGGACTGGAAATTCAGTTGAAGGCCGTTATCGCCCCGATGCTGATTGCCGCTGTGGGTGTGTTCCTCTCACTCTTGGGAATCTTCCTCGTCCGCACGAAGGAAGGAGCTACGATGAAGGACCTGCTCCGTTCACTGTCTCTTGGCACGAACGTCTCGGCAATTCTCATCGCCATTGCCACCTTCGCCATTCTTTATCTTCTGGAAATTGAGAACTGGATCGGCCTCTCCTTCTCTGTCATCAGCGGTCTGGCTGCTGGTGTCATCATCGGACAGGCTACGGAATACTATACCTCTCACTCGTACAAGCCCACCCAGAAGATCTCTGAGGCAGGACAGACCGGTGCCGCCACCGTGATTATCAAAGGTATCGGTACGGGTATGATCTCTACCTGCATCCCAGTCATCACCATCGGTGTAGCTATCATGCTGAGTTATCTCTGTGCCAACGGCTTCGACCTCTCCATGACATCCGAATCCCTGGCTCACGGACTTTACGGTATTGGTATTGCTGCCGTAGGTATGCTCTCCACACTGGGTATCACACTGGCAACAGACGCCTACGGACCCATTGCCGACAATGCCGGCGGTAATGCTGAGATGTCGCAGTTGGGTGAAGAGGTACGTCACCGTACAGATGCCCTCGACGCCCTTGGCAACACCACTGCTGCCACTGGTAAGGGCTTCGCCATCGGTTCAGCCGCCCTCACCGCACTCGCTCTGTTGGCTTCCTATATCGAGGAAATCAAGATTGCGATGACCCGTGCCGGACAGACGCTGACGAATGTGGCAGGCGACGTGATTGAGGCTTCCAACGCCACCATCCCCGACTTCATGAACTACTACCAGGTGAACCTGATGAACCCGAAGGTGCTCGTAGGTGCCTTTATCGGTGCCATGGCAGCCTTCCTGTTCTGCGGTATGACGATGGAGGCTGTAGGTCGTGCAGCAGAGAAGATGGTACAGGAGGTACGCCGTCAGTTTAAGGAGATTGCCGGTATCCTCGAAGGAACAGGCACACCCGACTACGGTCGTTGTGTAGAGATCTCTACCAAGGCAGCCCAGCACGAGATGATTATCCCGTCTGTCCTCGCCATCATCATCCCCATTCTCGTAGGTGTCATCCTCGGTGTGGCTGGTGTTCTTGGACTGCTGGTAGGTGGTCTGGCTGGTGGCTTCACCCTCGCCGTCTTCATGGCGAATGCAGGTGGTGCCTGGGACAATGCGAAGAAGAATATCGAAGAAGGTGCCTTTGGCGGTAAGGGTTCGTTTGCCCACAAGGCCTGTATCGTTGGCGACACCGTAGGCGACCCGTTCAAGGATACCTCCGGCCCGTCACTCAACATCCTCATCAAACTGATGTCGATGGTATCGATTGTGATGGCTGGTCTGACCGTTGCATTCTCATAAGTTAGATAACACTCAAATGAAAAACGCTCCCGAGTTGGGAGCGTTTTTTTGTTGGGTTATCACGATATTACTGTTTGATGGCTTCCGCCACAAGTTCGGCGAGCCGTCTTGCACCTTTATCGTTGGGATGGATGCCGTCGTCCAGAACCAGACTAGCATCCGTAAACAGCGAATGCAGATCGAGGACCTGCAGACCGTACTGTGCAGCCACTTCCTTCTGGATGGGGATAATCTCGTTGGTAATCACTTGATCGCTGATGTCCCATGTCGATTTGAAGGCGGGAATCGGCGTGCAAAGGATGATACGGGGCTTCACGGGCTCTACGGCCTGACCCTTCTTGGCTTTCTTTCCCTTCTTGGCGGGCTGGGCCAACTGCGGACAAAGCGTGGTGATCATCTGCTGCAGATCCTGCTTGAACTCGTCCTTATGCGCCCAGTTGTGGGGCTTCGAGTCGTTGGTACCCAACTTGATGACAACGATATCGGGTTTGAAAGCCTGTGCATCGCGCCAAGCCATCTCGTTCATATAAGGCACATCGCCTTTGTTCAGCATTGTGCGGGCACTCAAGCCGAAGTTCTTCACAGAATAACCATCACCCAACATACGCTGCAACTGGGCGGGATAGCCGTTGCGGGGAGCCAGGTCGATGCCGTGTCCATCAGTGATGCTATTACCGATGCAAGCCACGCGGATAGCGTCGGTCTTGGGCGCCTTCAACTGATCCAGCCATTTACCGAGCGTAGCCAGCATCTCATCGTGATAGGCAAACCACTGTCCGAAGCCGTAGCCGTGACCACCCGTCGGATAGAGCAGCAGCATACAGTCGTTGCCGGCATTACGCATAGCGGTATAGTATGTCAGACCATTTGTCAGCGGCGGCACCAGATTGTCATCGCCCGACATGATAATGCAGGCAGGAGGAGTCAAGTGGCGCTGCACGGCATTGTTGGTAGAGAAATCATGCACCAACTTAGGATCCTTCTGTCCCTCTTCGCCGAGGAAGTTGCGACACGACCACATGTGAGACACACGCTCATCCATCGAGATCACCGGATAGAACAGGATCGTGAAGTTCGGACGCACTTCGAAGGGGGAATGCGTGGAAATGACAGAAGCCAGATGACCACCTGCCGAGAAACCCATGATACCTACATCATTCGGGTTGATACCCCAGATGGCGGCTGAGTCGCGTACGATACGGAAGCCTTTCTCCACATCGCCCATCGGAATGGTACGGTCACCTTCCGGCAGACGATAGTTCACCACGAAATAAGCAATGCCTTTCTTGTTGAGCCAATCGGCAGCCATCGTTCCCTCGTGGGTATTCGACAGCATCGAATAGCCGCCGCCAGGAATACCGACAATCGCCTTGCCCGACGGTGTCGTTGGCAGGAAACAAACCATCTGGGCCTTCCCGTCTTCGGTCAGGTCGAGTGTGAACTTTCTCGCAGTCTGGTCAGTGAGTCCGGGCTCTGCCATTCTGGGCCTCTGGCCCCATTGTGCCTGTGCTGTCATCCCGATCAGCAACAGAGCGAAAACTAATAATTTCTTCATAATCATTTATGTTGAGTCAATTGTGCGGGCAAAGTTAATAAAAAAGCCACAGATTACACAGATTATCACAGATTTTTTTAGTAATTTTGCCATCAGAATGAAGAAATCGCTACGATACGGGCTCATCGTGCTGGTTGCCGCTACGGCAGCAGGCGGCTATCTGGGTTGGCGCCACCAGTCGGAACAACGCCAGACAGAGGCAGTCGGCGACACGCTGACCAGCACAGGCTTCGTTATCTCCCCCGCCCTGTTGCTCGACTCCCTCCGCCAGCAGATCGAACAAGACCGTCAGGACGAACTCGATTACTATCTGGATCGCCACAACGTGGAGGACGAGGGTTACGAGATGGTGGCAGCCTTCGCCGCAGGACAGCGACACAGCGAGACCATCGACACGATACCTATATATAATATAGGGCGCTGGAAAGGCAAGAAACGTCAGGGCACTGCCATCAGCCGCGACTCACTGGGGCGCATCACCATCGGACAATGGGATGCTGACACCCTGACCAGCGGCATCCGCATCGACTCAACAGGTATCTATCAGGGAGCCTTCCGAGGCGGCAGGGTCGGCACCATCGTCGATGCCAAGGCGGAGGGACACGGCTCGTATATCTCCATCGACAGCCACTATTTCGAAGGCCACTGGGAGAACGACCAGCGCGAGGGTTTCGGACTGCAACTCCTGGAAAACGAGGTGGCAACGGTGCTGAAGACGGGTCAGTGGCAGCGTGGCACTTTCAAGGGTGAGCGGATGAACTACACATCGGAACGCATCTACGGCATCGACATTTCGCGCTACCAACATGGGAAGGGTCGTAAGAAATATCCCATCCTCTGGAACAAACTGCGCATCAGCCACCTCGGGTCGAAGAGCAAGAAAAAGATTTCCGGCAAAGTGGATTATCCCGTCTCGTTCGTCTTCATCAAATCCACGGAAGGCGTCAGCGTGCGAAACCCCTACTACGTCCACGACTATGCCGCCGCCCGCAAGGCAGGCATCCCCATCGGCGCCTACCACTTCTTCTCCACCAAACGCACAGGGGCGGCACAGGCCGACTACTTCATCAACCACACCCTCTTCCGCAAAGGCGACCTGCCCCCGGTACTCGACATCGAACCCTCCAACAGCCAGATCGAGGCGATGGGTGGCTCAAAGGCACTGTGGAGCAATATCCGCGCCTGGCTGCAGGCCGTAGAACGACGCTGCGGCGTAAAGCCCATCCTCTACGTCAACCAGATGTTCGTCAACAAATACCTGCCCGATGCGCCTGACATCAAACGCGACTACAAGGTGTGGATAGCACGCTACGGGGAGTACAAACCCGACATCCATCTGATCGTCTGGCAACTATCGCCCGACGGACGGGTGCAGGGCATCACTGGCGAGGTAGATATCAACGTGTTCAACGGCTACCAAACGCAGTTCAACGAATTTATCGAAAACGAAACGATAAAGTAAAGGTAAAAAGGTGAAATAATATGAAGACTGTTCTAATTTTGGTCGGCAAGACCACCGATAAACATTTTCAGGCAGGCATCAGCGACTATGCCGGACGCATCACACATTATATGCCCTTCGACATTGTGACCATCCCTGAACTCCGCCAGACGAAGAGTCTCTCTGAGGAACAGCAGAAAGCGGCAGAGGGCGAACTGATCCTGAAACAGATACAGCCTTCCGATACGGTGGTGCTCCTCGATGAACACGGCAAGGAACTGCGCAGCATCGAACTGGCCCGTTGGTTGGAGCAGAAACAGCAGACCGCCCGCCGCCTCGTATTCGTCATCGGGGGTCCCTACGGTTTCTCGCCTGAAGTCTATGCCAGAGCCCACGAACAATTGTCGCTCTCGCGCCTCACCTTCTCCCATCAGATGGTGCGCCTCGTCTTCACCGAACAACTCTATCGGGCCTGCACCATCATCAAAGGCGAACCTTATCACCACGCGTAAGTAAATAGTCTAATGCCAAAACATAATCTTTCACTACGGCACTACTATTGAAAATTACGACGGTCGTAATTTTTATTAGGACAGTACTATTTCAAAATAGTAGTCTACTATTTTTCGTTAATAGTCCTCTGGTAAAAACACCAGAAAAACACCTACTTGTTATATGCCAAAATCATCCCGCCTATCCCACACGTAAGATTTTTACTTTAGGTGTGGGATAGGCGGGATGAGCGGGTTATTATCCTCTTTTCCTAGTATAGAGCGCACGCGCGCGAAGACGAAGGCAAATCCCCATACACTCTATGTATGACGATAGAACGCTACAGCGATGTCACAGTATCGAAAGGTCTTGGTGGAGTGTGTCTTTATCATGTCGGTGTGGTAGGTGCGTTGCTTCTGCATACGGAGATTATGTTCCCACGAGACGGTGTGGTCACTGTTATAGGCAGTAGCAAGGAAACGTATCTGCTGTTCCTTAGAGAGCGTCTGCAAACGCGGATGGCGCAGGTACATCAGACGGATGAATATGGCCAGATAGCGGCATTGTCCTTCGAGGGTGCCGATACGATTCAAACGGTTTCTACGGGCATCGGCAACATCACGGATATCGAAGACAAAATCGAACTCACGAGCCAGTTTCGACTTGTTCCATTCCTCGTCGATCTCCTCAGCAAACGAGGGCTTCATCTGGAAGCGCCCGATGGAGAAGTTGGCTCTTGACTTGCCCCCAGAGACATAGAGTCCGTTGACGGCTGCCGTCTCAATGGCATCCTGCCAACGGCTGTAGCGTATCAGTTCTGGAAAAACCACCGCTATGGCAACATCAGCATCCACACCGAACTCCTCGAAGATTGGTTTCCATTCGGCACAATGCTCCTTGACGAATGCCTCAGCCAGCATCCAGTCATTACCAAACTCCTTTTGGTAGTTTATGGAAAATGCTGTGCCGCTGCCGATAACAAACAGCAGGCACAGCACGATGATTTGTCGATGAAGCGTCATTTAGAGTTTATAGGTGCACTTCACCATCTTCGCATCGTCTAGGTCGATCCACACCAGACGGTCGGGATATACAGAGAATGCAACGGGGGAAAGGTTTGTCATGCCGTTGATGATCAACTCACCAGTCTTTGAGTACTCCACAGTGCGAGCACCGCTACGGCTCTTATAGACACCATAAGGAGGCTTCACACTGCTCTTTGCCTGATTCTTCACACGGGCATCGGCCTGCTTATTGATTTTCTGGAGTTCTGACTGACTAATCTGACGGAACTTGCCGTTTTCCACAACACCATAGTCAGGCTCGCCTTGCTCGTTGGGCTTCTGCACCAACAATGGGAAAGCCCCACCCGGCGTCTTCATCTCCTCTACTTTACCGGCATAGCCGCGACACTCCCAGTTCACGAACTCCCAGCCTTTCGGGAGTTCATACACAGTCTCTGTGCATACTGGTTTTGCCTCCAGTTCTGGCAGTTCCTTATAGGCTGCATCGAGCAAGTCGGCAACGGAAATGACGGCATTCAGGTCCATACGTCCGACGGCACATGCCGGCAGGTCGCCGCTGTCGACCACCTCCTGCGTGATCTTCGCATATTCAGCGGCAAACTTCTTGGCCTCGGCTATCTGACGCTGCAAGGATGCACGATACTCCTTGGCAGCCTCCAGACGATAGTCATACATCAACATGTCGGCCTGCTGGTAGAGAGCATCTACCTGGGATGCATCGTCGGTGGCACATATCTGGTCGTAGAGTTTCTGCAACTTGCCGTTATACTTCTTGGCGATAGCACTGTAGTCATGCTTCATCTCCTGATTCATCGCCTTCAGATAGTTGTTCACCAGACGACCCAGTTTCACCTCATAGCCATTCAGCGCTGCCGTCATCTGTTTCATCTTCTTGCTGAAGTTGCCGGCATTCTGCGCCATCTTCATCATCTTCTGCGTGAACTCAGGATGTGCCTTGATATACGCCTCCTGCTCCTTCTCGCTCATCTTCTCGAAGCGCTGCATCTCTACCTGATCCACATCGCCCCCCATGATATTTGCCATTACTTTGTCCTGTATGGGCTGTTTTTTAGACTCCGGAGCATTCTCATCCTGAAGGATTGCCATCTCCTCCTTTGTCAGTCCAAACAAATCCTGAACCTTGTTCTCCCACTTAGCACGTTCAGCCTCCATCTCAGCGTCAGAACAGTCCTTAGCGTCAGCCTGTAGTTGTTCAGCACGGGAGGACACAGCAGCAATCTTCTGGGCATACGCCTCACGCTCCTCCATCGAACTGCGGGCCATCTTCTCTGCAGAGGGAAGTGCAGGCAGTTCCTTCATCAGGGCTGAAGCCGTAGATGCCTTGCTGGGAGTGATGACACCATCCCAGATAACGGTAGAGGTCTTGCGCTTGGGCACAATGTCACTACCCTGTGCCACAGCGATCTGCGAGGGATCAATGTCACCGCTTTCAGCCTCATCGGCCTCATCTGCATCATCGGCATCCTCACTCTCTTCGTTGTCAGAAACATTACCGACAACTGCCTGAGCCTTCTGCTTCAATTTCTTCAGGAATCCCTGAGCATCTGCGTCTGCCGTGCTGAGCATCAGCAGAGCCGCAATCATTAATACAATCTTTTTCAATATTAGTTATTGTTCCAACATTTTCTCTTGTATCTTCAGAATTTCATCCTGCAACTCAAGGTTGAGTTCCATCATCTCCTCCGACAGTTCCTCTGCCTTTTCAGGATGAAGTTGCATCTCCTTATTGATTGCTTCGATACGTTTCTGCAACTTCTCAATCTTTGAGACGGTCTCATCTGTCTCTGTCTTCTTCTCGTTTTCTATCAGTACAATCAGATAGTTTGTCTCGGGAACAAACGACACCATACATTCCTTTCCTTTTCCATTGCTTCCATCAAATTGCTTGTCGGCAATAGTGATATTCCCATCGAAGCCGTGACTCTTCACTCTTCTAATCAGTTCGTTGAGGGTAAGATTGTCACGCTTCTTTACATTTAATAGGAACTGATTGTCGTCCATAATGACTATGTCATCTTTCTGGTTCAAGCCTTCTGGGAGCAAATAGGCTAAGTCTGAAGGCAGTTTACCGCTGGCAACAATTTGTTCACCGCGCTCTATCATTTCTACCAGTTCAGGCTTCATGGTCTTTTTCCAGTCGTAAACCCAGATACCATCTTCTCCCGCCTGGTCTGGGTCTTGAGGCTCTGTCAGGGCTGGGCTTGAACTTGTAGACCTCGACTTTGATCTATTCAACGATGGGGTAAGTGACTCCACATACGGCAGACTATTAGGAGAACCAGCCCTCTGTTTGGCAAATGGGTCTCCCTCTGGTGTGATGACATAGCCGGTCTCAAACTCGAGTGGA